>DASSIC010000351.1:0-10248 GCA_035692325.1 Gemmatimonadaceae bacterium
GACCGTCGCATCGGCGTGCGAACGGGAGCCACAGGCAAGGGCGACCGCTCCGGCGAGGAGCAGCGGGATCAGGATGCGCGTATTCATTGTCAAGACACGGGGGAAAGACACCGGAAGGGCGCGGGCGGGCGTCCGCTCACACATCCAACCGGGGATGAAGTTATCAACAGCTTGACGAATGTGAAGTCTGAGGCGTCACACCGAAGTTGTGATTCCAGATACACTTGCGGGGCTGGCACGAATCTTCGGCAACTGTTCGGTTCAGGGCTCGCATTCGCTTGCGAAAAATTTCACAAGCGCTAGATTCCGCCCTCGAAATGACAGGGAAACCGGTCGGTTCGCCTGGTCCCCCGGGCGATGCGGAAGGGGGTACGTCGGCCGGTCAGTTCGCGGGACACGGCCTCACCTTCGTCGTCGCCATCCTCGGTGGGCTCTACCTGGGCCAGTGGCTCGACCGGAAGCTCGGCACGGCCCCCTGGCTGCTCATCGTCGGGGTGTTTCTGGGGGCGGCGCTGAGCTTCTACAGCATGTACAGCAAGCTGATGGCGGCGCAGGCGCGCGAGGACGCGGCGCGTGCGGCCCGCAAGGCACGGACGGGTCAGTCGTGAGGGGCCCGCGGTCCATCGGCCGGTCGATCGCCCTGTATGCGCTCGTCTGCCTGGTGGTGATCGGATTGGCGGGCGCGGTGCTCGCGATGATGTGGGGCTCGCCGCTGGAGCGGCGAGCGGTGCTGGTGAGCGCGCTCGTCGCGCTGGTGGTGCAACTGGTCGCCTTCGCCATCGCGCGGCTCCTCGCCGCCAATGGCAATGGCATTGCTGGCTGGGCGCTCGGGGCGGTGATCTGCCTCGTCGTCCTCGTGATCCATGGTTTCGTGAGCCGGGGGCTCGGGCTGCCCTCCAACGTGGCGCTGCTGAGTCTCGCGACGTTTTTCTTTCTGACCGAACTGATCGAACCGCCGCTGCTCAACGTATGAAGACTCGCTTGCTCTTCCTCGCGCTCGCGTTCGCCGCTTCCCCACTCGGCGCGCAGGATTCCGCGCACGTCACGGCGGCGACGGCGCTCGATTCCGCCGCCGCGCACGCCGCGCAGGTGACGGCGGCGGAGGTGCAGCAGGGCTCGGCGACGGCAGAGGGCCACGGTGCCGCGGTGGAGTCGGCCTGCGGCGCGCACGATCCGAGCGACATCATCACCCCGCACATCACGGACTCGCACTGCATCGAGTATCCGGGCTTCCCGAAGTTCTGGGAGCCGCGCGAAGCCGAGCTGCCCCGCTGGGCTCCGATCCACGTCGGCGGGACGACGATCGACCTCTCGCCGACGAAGCACGTCGTCATGCTGCTGATCGCGGCGCTGCTCTGCTGCATCATTCTCATCGGCGCGGCGCGGGCTCACGTGCGCCACACGCACGCAGTCGGCCGCCCGAAGGGCTTCGCCGCCGGCATCGAGGCAATGGTGCTGTACATCCGCCAGGAAGTGGCGCTGCCGAATCTCGGCCACCACGGAGAGGGCTACGCGCCGTTCATCTGCGCCCTGTTCTTCTTCATCCTGATCGCCAACCTGCTCGGCCTCATCCCGTTCGGCTCCACCGCCACCGGCAACGTGTCCGTGACGGCGACGCTGGCGATCGTGACGTTCATCGTGGTCGAAACGGCGGGCATGCGCGCGCAGGGGCTCGGATATCTCAACTCGATCTTCTACTGGAACAAGGAACTGCCGCTGGTGATGCGGGTCCCGATGTTCGTGCTGATGTCGCCGATCGAGGTCGTAGGCAAGCTGACGAAGCCTTTCGCGCTGACGATCCGTCTCTTCGCGAACATGACGGCGGGCCACATCGTCGTGCTGGCGCTGATCGGGCTGATCTTCGTGTTCAAGAGCTACGTGCTCGGTACGGCGCCGCTGCTGATGGCGGTGGCGATCATGATGCTCGAACTGTTCGTGGCGTTCCTGCAGGCGTTCATCTTCTCGTTGCTGGCCAGCGTGTTCATCGGCCAGATAAGAGAAGCGCATCACTAGGCGCGAGGAGCTCGCCCTCCCACGTGCCACGTAGCCGGTCGAGGGACCGGTGAAGTCCGCTGAGACCCGGGTCTCGCTGGCGGACAGCGACGCAGGAGATGGTCGCGGGCGCTGACGTTTCACGATTCAAGCACGCATCGGAGATACAGCAATGATCGAGATCCTTCCGCTTCTTCAGGTGACGGCCGAGACGGGCGCCGCGAGCGCTCGCGGCATGATGGCCGTCGGCGCCGGACTCGGTGCCGGCCTCGCCGTCATCGGCGCCGGCCTCGGCATCGGTCGCATCGGCGGCCAGGCCGTCGAGGGCATGGCGCGTCAGCCGGAGGCCGCTGGCAAGATCCAGACGGCCGCGCTGATTCTCGCCGCGCTCATCGAAGGCGTCGCGCTGTTCGGCGTCGTCATCGCGTTCCAGATCCAGGGCAAGCTCTAACTTCGCTCGAGGCGCCGCCGCCCCGGGGCGGCGGCGCCTCACCCCCTACTTTCGGTTCTCCGATGCGCACTCTGCTCCGCTCGCTCTTCCTCGTGGCCGTCGCGGGCACGCCCGCCCTGGCCCAGGAAGCCCACAAGGTAGACCTGCTGTCGCCCAACTACGGGCTGATGGTGTGGACGCTCGTCATCTTCCTCATCCTGCTCTTCGTTCTCTCCAAGTTCGCCTTCAAGCCGATCATCGCGGCGGTCGAGGCGCGCGAGCAGGCGCTGGAGGATGCGATCAATTCGGCGAAGCGTGACCGTGAAGAGGCGGCGCTGCTGCTGGCCCAGCATCGCGCGTCGCTCGACGCCTCGCGCGGCGAGGGACAGAAGCTGATCGCGGATGCGCGCGCCGCCGCCGAGCGCGTGCGCACGGAGCTGGTGGAGCAGGCGCACGCCGAGCAGGCCAAGATGCTCGAGCGCGCCCGCGCCGAAATCGACGCCGAGCGCGCGAAGGCGATCGCCGAGCTGCGCAAGGAAGCGGTGGATCTCGCGATCATGGGCGCCGGCAAGGTGATCGGACAGAACCTCGACCGCGATGCGAACCGCAAGCTCGTGGAGAGCTTCCTCGCGAGCGTGTCGACGTCCGCCGTGTCGGCGAGCCGGTAGCGATGCGCGACACCACGATCGCCCGCAGCTACGCGGAGACGCTGCTCGCCCTCGCCGGCAAGGCGCGGGATCTGCGCGGCTGGGGCACGATGCTCACCGACGTCGCGCGGGCGATGGAGACGGACCCGACGCTGCGACTCTTCCTCGAGTCGCCGCGCGTGCCGGCGCAGACGAAGATGGACGTCCTGGGCAAGGCGTTCCAGGACCGGATGCCGCGCCTGATGGTGCGATACCTCCAGGCGCTGGTGAAGAACCGTCGCCAGATGCTGATCCCCCAGATCGCGACCGAGTATCTCGATCTCGTGGACGCCGTCGAAGGCCGCATGCACGCGCGCGTGACGGTGGCGATGGAACAGACGGACGCCGAAACGAAGGCGCTGACGACGCACCTGTCACGGCTGTTCAACAAGCAGGTCGTGCCGCACCTCACGGTCGATCCGGCCATCATGGGCGGTGTGATCGTGCATGTGGGCGACACCGTGCTCGACGGGTCGGTGCGGAAGCGGCTGGCCACGCTCAAGCGCCGCATGCTGGTGGGCAAGTAGGCCGATCGGTTGTCCGGAGTCATGCGAAGGACCCGCACCCGCGGGTCCTTCGCCGTTTCCGGATCAACGGCGCGCTATCGCGGGTAGAGTGTCGGATCGTATGTTGGGCGGCCTGATCTCCGCCTTCCCTCCTCGCCGAACTCATGTCGCTCCGCGTCCTTTCCCGCCTGCTGCTCGTCGCCGTCGCCCTGCCATTGGGCGCGCAGACGTCGGCGCCCGTGCTCACCGCGCCGCTGCCGATCGATCCGAAGGTGAAGATCGGGACCCTTCCGAACGGCATCCGCTACTACATCCGACGAAACGTGCGGCCGGAGAAGCGGGCGGAACTGCGGCTCGTCGTGAATGCGGGGTCCGTCCTGGAGAACGAGGATCAGCTCGGGTACGCGCACTTCCTGGAGCACACGGCGTTCAACGGCACCACGCACTTCGCGAAGAACGACCTGGTGAAGTATCTCCAGTCGATCGGCGTCCGGTTCGGCGCGGACCTCAACGCCTACACGAGCTTCGACCAGACCGTCTACATCCTCCCCGTGCCGACGGATACCGCGGCGCTCGTGGAGAAGGGATTCCAGATTCTGGAGGACTGGGCGCACGGGCAGCGTCTCGACTCGATGGAGGTGGTGAACGAGCGCGGCGTGGTGCGTGAGGAGTGGCGGGGCAGCAAGGGTGCCGGCGAGCGAATGCTGCACAAGCTCCTCCCCGTGGCGCTGAAGGGCTCGCGTTACGCCGAACGGCTGCCGATCGGCAACGAGACGAGCATCATGCGCGCGCAGCCATCGGTGCTGCGACGCTTCTATGCCGATTGGTATCGTCCGGACCTGATGGCCGTCATCGCGGTCGGCGACTTCGATCCCGCAAGGATCGAGGCGCAGATCAAGCGCCACTTCAGCAGCATCAGGCGGCCGGCGCGCGCGAAGCCACGGACCGAGTTCGACGTCCCGAACAACGCGGCGCCGCTCGTCGCCATCGCGACGGACAAGGAGGCGACGAGCTCGCAGGTCCAGGTGACGTTCAAGATGCCGGCCGTCCCGACCCGCACCGTGGGCGATTACCGCACCGAGCTGATGGCCGAGCTGTACACGACGATGCTCAACTCGCGCTTCAACGAGATCGCGCAGAAGCCCGATGCGCCCTTCCTCGGCGCCGGCGCGGACAAGGGGCAGTTCCTCGCCCGCGCGACGGACGGTTTCACCCTCGCCGCCGGCGTGAAGGACGGCGGGATCGAACGCGGTCTCGAGGCGCTGCTCCTGGAAGCGCGGCGCGTCGATCAGTACGGCTATCTCCAGTCGGAGCTCGACCGGGCGAAGCAGAACATGCTCCGGTCATACGAGCGCGCGAACGCCGAGCGTGACAAGACCAACTCGGGCGCGTTCGTCGAGGAGTACATCGGCAACTATCTCGAGCACGAAGCGATCCCGGGCATCGAGAAGGAATACGAACTGGTGCAGCAGCTTCTGCCGACGATCACGCTGGCCGAGGTGAACGCGGCGGCGCGCAAGTGGATCACGGATGAGAATCGCGTCGTCGTCGCGACGGCGCCGGACAAGCCCGGCATCGCGACGCCGACGGTGGCGGAGCTGCTCGCCGTGTTCGACCGAACGGCGAAGGCGCCGCTCACGGCGTACGCCGAGAACGTTTCCGGCGATGCGCTGCTCGACAAGCTCCCGGCGGCGGGGAGCATCACGGCACGGCGTGACATCGCCGGCGTTGGGGTGATCGAGTGGACGCTCTCGAACGGCGCTCGCGTGCTCGTGAAGCCCACGGACTTCAAGGCGGACGAGATCGTCTTCTCGGCGTACGCGAATGGCGGGACGTCGCTCGCGGCGGATTCGAACTTCATGTCGGCGTCGCTCGCATCGCAGATCGTCGCGCTGAGCGGGGTGGGCAAGTTCAATCGGGTGGATCTCGGAAAGAAGCTGGCGGGGAAGGCGGTGAGCGTCACGCCGTCGATCAACGAGACCACGGAGGGGCTGACGGGGAGCGCCTCGCCCAAGGACCTCGAGACGCTGTTCCAGCTCGCGAACCTGTACTTCACGGCGCCGCGTCTCGACACGGCGGCGCTGCAGGCGTTCCGCAATCAGGTCGCGCCGGTGCTGGCGAATCGCGGCTCCGATCCAGGCGCGGTCTTTCAGGACACCATTCGAGTGACGCTGGGCCAGCATTCCTTCCGCGCCCGGCCGGTGACACCGGGGACCTTCGCCGAAGTGAACGAGCAGCGGGCACTCACCTTCTATCGGGAGCGCTACGCGGACGCCGGCAACTTCACCTTCGTGTTCGTCGGGAACGTGGACACGACGACGCTTCGTCCGCTGGTCGAGCGGTACCTGGCGTCGCTGCCGTCGACGGGGCGGAAGGAGAGCTGGCGCAACGTGAGCAGCGGGCCGCCGTCGGGGGTCGTGAGTCGCCTGGTGCGGAAGGGGATCGAGCCCAAGGCCACGACCCTGATGGTATTCACCGGTCCGTTCACGTACACACCGGAGAATCGCACTCTCCTGCGCGGGCTCGTCGACTACCTGCAGATCAAGCTGACGGAGACGCTGCGCGAGAAGCTGGGCGGCACGTACAGCCCGAGCGTCGGCGGCGGGGGGAGTCGCGTGCCGAGAGCCGAGTATTCGCTCCAGATCTCCTACAGCTCGTCGCCGGAGAACGTGGAGACGCTCGCGCCGAGCGTGCTCGCGCTGATCGACACGCTGAAGCGCGTGGGACCGACGGAAGCGGACGTCGAGAAGGTGAGGGCGCAGACGCTGCGGGCGCGCGAGACGGCACTGAAGCAGAATGCCTTCTGGCTGACGAACATCGCGGGCCGCGACCAGGCGGGGGAGGATCTGGCCGGACTGCTCGACGACTCCGCGGTCCGGAAGCTCACCCCGGCACAGATCCAGGCGGCGGCGCGGCTGTATCTGAACACGAACAACTACGCGAAGTTCGTCCTGCTGCCCGAGGAGAAGCCCGTCGTGCCGTGATGGGCGTGGAAAGGTTCAACGGTCGTCGCCGGCCGGGCATATACTACGTATCCGGCCCGGTGCCGACCCGCAAATCCCCGCCTTGGAGCTCCCGCATGACGCGCCTCCTCTCCCGCGCTCACGTCCGGCTGTGGTATGCCGCCGGTGCGCTCGTGTTCGCCGTTCCGCATGCGCTCGCGGCACAGCAGTCGGTGGACGCCGACCGCGCGCTGCTCGCGCAGGAGCGGTTCGTGACGCCGCCGCCCGAGGTGGCGCGGCTCGTCACGGCGCCGCGCCAGCTCAATGCAACACTCACACAGCAGAGTCCCGACAAGCACCACTTCCTCGCCACGCACAACGAGGGGCTGGGCGTCAGCCAGAAGTTCGGCAGGGCGCACGTCTATCTGGGCGGCCTGCAGGTGGACACACGGGCCAATCGCGCACGGCAGCTGACCACGCGCGGGCTGTCGGCGATCGAGATCGTGGATGCGCAGTCGGGGGCGAAAGCGAAGCTCGAGATTCCGGCCGGGGCGACGGCGTCGTCACCAACCTGGTCGCCCGATGGCTCCCGGATCGCGTACCTCGCGAACTTCGACGACGCGTCGTACGTGTACGTGGCCGACGCGAAGTCGGGCTCGGCGCGGCGCATGACGAGCCGCGCGGCGCTGCCCGTGCTCACGACGTCGCTCGACTGGGCCCCGGACGGTAGCGCGGTGTACGCGGTGCTCGTACCGGAGCCGCGGATGGCGCTGCCGAAGGAGCCGGCGGTCGCCGACGGCCCGCTGGTGCGCATGACGACCGCCGGCACGAAGAACAAGACCCCGACCTACGCGAGCCTCCTCGGCTCCCCGTACGAGAAGGCGCTGCTCGAGTACTACGGCACGGGCCAGCTCGCCCGGATCGATGCGCGGGGCGGGGCGGTGCGCAACGTCGGAGCGCCGGCGACGATCAACGAGGTGTCGGTCGCCCCTGACGGGACGCTGCTGCGAGTCACGCTGCTCCAGAAGCCGTTCTCGTATCTGGTGCCGGTGTCGAGCTTCGGAACGGAGGACCAGTTGTGGAGCACCGACGGTCGCAAGATCGCGACACTGGCGCGCCGACCACTGCGCGAGAACACGGCGGGGGGCGGTGGCGACGACACCCCGCGCGCCGGCGCCGACTCCGGGCGTCGAGCGTTCGCGTGGTATCCCGCCGGCGGACTCGCATTCCTGATGCAGGACCCGGCGCCGCGTCGGGGCCGCGGCGCCGCCGCGCGCACGGACTCGAGCGACGCCGCGCCAGGTGACAGCGCTCGCGGTCCACGTCGCAAGGATCGCCTGTACGCCTGGACGGCACCGTTCGATTCCGCGTCGGCCAGGCCGATCGTGGAGAGCGACAATCGCGTTGCCGGCTACGTCTTCACCACCGACGGCAAGTGGGCGCTCCTGAGCGAGACGGCCAGTGGCGCGGCGTACACCTATGCCGTGGCGCTCGACAATCCGGCGGTGAAGCACACGATCTACCGCGCGCGCGGCGCGCAGGTCGGATTCAACACGGGCGGATTCGGCGGCGGCGGGGCACGCGGCGGGCCGGACGACGAGGGGTTTTACAGCAATCCCGGTGCGGTGGTGTTGCGCCAGCAGGGTGGCGCCTCCGCCGCCGTCGTGAGCTCGGACGGGAAGAGCGTCTATCTGGAAGGGACGCGCTACGACCGGAATCCGCAGAACACGGCACCGCGCATGTTCGTCGACAGGGTGGACCTCGCCACCAGCGCCAAGACGCGCCTGTTCGAGAGCGACACCGCCGTGTACGAGAGCGGTCCCATTGCCGTGGACGACGACTTCAACCGCTTCGTCGTGACGCGCGAGACGGAGACGGTAGTGCCCGACCAGTGGCTGCGCGATCGCGCGACCGGTTCACTCACGCGCCTCACCGAGAATCGCGACGTCACGGCCGAGGTGACGAGGTTGCCACGGAAGCTGATCCAGGTGACGCGCGCGGACGGCTACAAGTTCTGGGTGAACGTCACGCTGCCGCAGGGCTATCGTGCCGGTACGCGGCTGCCGGGCATGTTCTGGTTCTACCCGTACGAGTACACCGATCAGGAGCAGTACGACCGCACGCGGCGATCGTTCAACAAGCACAAGTTCCCGGTGGCTGGCCCGCGCTCGATGGAAATCATGGCCACGCAGGGCTACGCCGTGATCCAGCCGGACGCGCCGGTGTTCGGCGCTCAGGGCCGGCTGAACGACAACTACGTGCCCGACCTGCGCAACAACCTCTCGGCCGTCATCGACGAGCTGGACAAGCAGGGGATCATCGACCGCGCGCGGCTCGGACTGGGCGGCCACTCGTACGGCGCGTTCAGCACGGTGAATGCGATGGTGAACACCCCGTTCTTCAAGGCGGGGATCGCCGGCGACGGCAACTACAACCGCACACTGACACCGAACGGCTTCCAGAGCGAACGGCGCGACCTGTGGGAAGCGCGCGACACATATCTGCAGATGTCGCCGCTGCTGTACGCCGATCGGCTGCAGGGGGCGCTGCTGATGTACCACTCGCTCGAAGATCAGAACACCGGCACCGACCCGATCAACTCGATCCGCCTGCTGCACGCGCTGCAGGGAATGGGCAAGACCGCGGCGCTGTACATGTATCCGTACGAGGATCATGGCCCGCTGATCCAGGAGACGCTGCTGGATCAGTGGGGCCGGTGGGTAGCGTGGCTCGACCTCTACGTGAAGAATGCCGGCAAGACGGCGGCGCCGGCGGAGAAGGTGGCCGCGGGGAGCGAGCTGGTGCCCAACTGACGGTGAACGGTGATCCGTGAACCGTGAACAGTGAACGGTAAAGGCGAAGGGCACACCGGACTCTGCTCGGTGTGCCCTTCGTTTCTACGGTTCACCGTTCAGCGTTCACGGATCACCGTTCAGCTCCAGGGGCCGCCCTCGCCTTCGGCGTTGCCGTGCGCGATATTCCCCAGCCCGCACCGAACACCGGTGCGGTCCTTGCACCGGCGCTCCTCGCCGGAGCGCTACACTTCGCCACCAGCACGATGAGCGGTCGCACCGAGGTTCGGCGTGTTCCAAAGCCATGGGGGCACGAGACGATCTGGGCGTCGAACGAGCTCTACGTCGGCAAGATCCTCCACATCTCGGCTGGTCACGCGCTCTCCAAGCAATACCATCGCGTGAAGGACGAGACGGTGTACCTGCTGTCGGGAGAGCTGAAGTACTGCGTGCAGGCGGAGGGCAGCGACCGGGTCGAAGATGTGATGCTGAAGCAGGGCGAGGCATTCCGGATCACACCGGGCACGATTCACTACATGGAGGCGGTGACCGACTGCGACGTGCTCGAAGCGAGCACTCCGCATCTCGACGACATCGTCCGTCTCCAGGACCGATACGGACGCGAGGGAACGATCGCACCATGAAAGTCATCATCCCGCTGGCGGGGAAGGGCACGCGGCTCCGGCCGCACACCCACACGACGCCGAAGCCGATGCTCAAGATCGCCGGGAAGCCGGTGATGGCGTACATCCTCGAGGAGCTCGTCCGCCTCGGCAACGTGAGTGAGGTCATCTACGTCACCGGCCATCTCAAGGAGAAGGTCGAGGACTACGCGCGCACGCAGTTCGCGAAGCTGCCGGCGAAGTTCGTCGAGCAGAAGGTGCAGGACGGCACTGCCGG
>DASSIC010000352.1:0-2193 GCA_035692325.1 Gemmatimonadaceae bacterium
TGCCGCCTTCTACACCGGCGCGATCGCCGACGCATGGACGACGGAGCTGCGCGACGCCGGCGGGATCATCACGCGCGAGGATCTCGCGCGATACAAGCCGGTGTGGCGCACGCCGGTGAAGTCGACCTATCGCGGCTACACCCTGCTCACGATGCCCCCGTCGTCGTCCGGCGGCGTGACGATCACCGAGACGCTGAACATCCTCGAAGGCTACGCGACGCTGCCGCCCTTCGGCAGCACGCAGTGGGCACACCTGCTCGGCTCCGCCTATCAGCGCGCCTTCATCGACCGCAACGCCAAGCTCGCCGACCCAGCGTTCGTGCAGGTGCCGATCGCCGAGCTGACTGACAAGGGGTATGCGGCCAAGCTGCGCGCGACGATCGGCGCCAACCGCGCGACGCCGACGACGTCGATCGGCGGCGCGATCCGCGAGGGGATGGAGACGACGCACAACTCGGTCGTCGACCGGCGCGGCAACGCGGTGGCCACGACGACGACGCTCAACAACCTGTACGGCTCCGGCGTCTACGTGAAGTCGGCCGGCTTCTTCCTCAACGACGAAATGGACGACTTTGCGGCGCAGCCGGGGAAGCCGAACATGTTCGGGCTCGTACAGGGCGAGGCGAACGCGATCCAGCCAGGCAAGCGGATGCTGAGCGCGATGTCGCCCACGGTGGTACTCGACCGGAAGGGGAAGCTGCTGCTCGTCGCGGGAAGCCGCGGTGGCCCGCGGATCATCACGAGCACGAGCCAGGTGATCCTCAACGTGCTCGACTACCACATGACGCTCGCCGACGCGATGAGCGCGCCGCGGCTGCATCACCAGGCGCTGCCGGACTCGCTGCAGATCGAGCGCGACGGCGTGACGCCCGCGGTGGCCGACTCGCTGCGCGCGATGGGCTACGGCGTGGCAACGGCCCGCGGGATCGGGCTCGTGAATGCGGTGATGCGGGTGCGGGGCGGGTACGAGGGGGTCAGCGATCCGCGGTCGAGTGGACAGCCCGTAGGGTACTGATCCTCAAGGGCCACTGACGTACCCGGTACCAGGTACTTTGTACCGGGACCGACATCCGACCTCCGCTAAAGCGCGGCATTCCTCTACGTACGTGCGAGAATGCGAACCGGGATCGTCGGCGCCTTGGAGGGGCCAGCGCCCGGGTCCTGGTACGAGGTACCTGGTACGGTGTACTTCCTTTGCTTTTCCGAGCCCCCTACTGCCTGCGCCGCCGCTCCGCCGATCGCTGCCGCGCGAACTTGATCCTCTGTGCCGAGTCGAGCCGCGCGGCGATCTCCACGCGCGAGCTCTCGAAGATCTGCGTGAGCCGTGGCTGCATCTCGCCGCGCACGACGCGCAATGCCGAATCGGTGCGCTGCATGATCGAGTCGATCCCGGCGCGCTGGGCCGCCGTGAGCGACAGGTCCTTCGTCATGTGCTCGAGCATCTCGGCGCGCCGGTGCGCAGCGGCTTCGGGGGACTGCGCGCTCGGTGGACCGCCGCGGCCGCGCCGTGGGCCGTGCGTCATGGCCCACCGATCGATCCCGGCGCCGGCGATGGCGCTCCCGATCGCGATCGCGGCGATGACGATGGCGGCGCGCGCGCGGCCGTTGATCATTCCGGTACTCCGGTGACGAGGTCGGCCGAGCCGGCAACCGCGCCCGCGTAAGTGTCGGCGGCGTCGATCGAGGACGCACCCGACACGACGGCGGTGACGAGATCACCGTTGCCGGCAACCAGCTCGGAGCGCGAGCTGCCGGCGGCGCTCCACAGCGCGAGCGCGCCAACGAGGCCAGCGGCGATCGCCAGCGGGAGCGCGCGGCGCTGCCAGCGCTCGACATGTCCCCACCACGGCGTGGCGCGCGGCATCCGCACCGCGGCGCCGATGCGATCGGCGAGCGCCGTCCAGTCGACGTCGGCCATGGGTGGCTCGCCGACCGTATCGCGCAGCAGGGCGCCGAGGCGCTCGTCGCGCACCGGCTCGCCGCCGGCGGGATCGGGGAAGTGGAAGACTCGTGTCATCGATCGCCCTCGAAGTAGCTCGAGAGGGCGCCGCGCAGCACGCGGCGCGCCTCGTGTAGATGCCAACGAACAGTGCCTGGTGCGAGCGACAGCCGCTCGCCGATCTCCGTGCTCGTCAGGCCGTCCACGTCGAACAGCGTGACGATCATGCGCTGCCGCTCGTTCAACGTCGCCAG
>DASSIC010000353.1:0-7704 GCA_035692325.1 Gemmatimonadaceae bacterium
CTTCTTTCTCGCGCCGGACTTCGCCGACTTCCTGGCGCCGCCCTTCTTCGCCGCGCCCTTCTTCGCGGAGGACTTCTTGGCGCTCTTCTTGGCGCCCTTCTTCGCCGTCTTCTTTGCGGCCATGCTCATCTCTCCTGGGAATGTGAACAGGTTCTCGCACTCAGAGAAACGCTGTACGACGGGGCGCAAGATACAATGCCCCATGGGGCGCGCAATAGGGAATTTTCGATTTTTCCCTATGGGAAAGTGAATTTTTCCCTCTGTGATCGTCGCGCTGCACCGGGTCCGTCGCGGCTCGGAGCGCGGTCGGCGGCGCGAACGGTCGACCGCGTTTCCCTCTGAAAGGGCGCGATTTTCCCTCTAGAGCGTGCGGACGAGCCACTCCGCCAACGCGCCGAGCAGGTCGCGTCGCACGTGCAGGTCGGTGAGTGCGCCGTAGCCGCGGACGTCACCGCTCGGGTCGTCGAGCATGAGATGATTCATGCGGGGAAATGTGCGCAGGGTCACGCGTCGGCTGCCCGCCGTCCGCATGGCGGCGGCGAGCGTGGTCGCCTCGCGCGCCGGCACCTGGCGGTCCGTTTCCCCCTGCAGGATGAGCGTCGGGATGCGCACGCGACGCGCCGTCGGCAGCGGATCGTAGTCGGCAAACCAGCGCATCCATCCGGGCGCCGCGTACGCGGAGTCGGCCTGACGCCGGGCCAGCGCGAGCAGCGAATCGCGCCGCGCACGCGGCATCGTCGTGTCGCTCTCGAAGATGCGGCGGAGCTGCATGTCCACGATCGCCCGTCCCCGCGACGCCGTGCCGGCGATGAGCGCGATGCCACGCAGCCGTGCGTCCGTGGCCGCCACCATCGGCGCGATGATCGCGCCCTCGCTGTGGCCGACGAGCCCCACGCGCGCCGGGTCGATCTCCGGGCGCGACCGAAGCCACGTCACCGCCGCGCGCACGTCGTCGGCGAAATCGCTCGACGTCGCCGTGGCCGGACCGGCGTCCGATCCGCCGACGCCACGGTCGTCGAGCCGCAGCACGGCGATCCCGCGCCGCGAGAGTGTGTCCGCGATCTCGCGGAAGGGGCGATAGCCGGCGGGCAGCAGCGGGCTCGCCTCGTCCCGATCCTCGGGGCCGGAGCCGGTGATGAGCACGACCGCCGGCATACGCGCGCCGCGACGTCCCGTGGGCATCGTGAGCGTACCGACGAGCATGAGACCGGCCGACGTGCGCACCTTTACCTCTTCGGCCGTGTACGGCGCATCGATCGGCGCGGCGTACGACACGGCACGCACCGGCGACCAGCCCGCCGCGGGCGCGTCCGCGGGCAGTCGCTCGAACACGACGTTCTGCGAGGGCACCGCGGCCCCGAGCAGCCGCCCATCGGCGTCGCTTCGCGCGCGCAGCGTCACGCCGCCGATCGACAGGATCAGCGAATCGCTTCCCACGCGAACTACGGTGCCGGTGATCGCCTGGCCGGTGAGCAGGAGGATCGGCACGCGTGCCGTGTCGCCGCCGAGCGCGCGTGCGCGCCGCAGGATGAGCTCGAGCGAGAGCCCGGAGAGATTCACGAACGGGATCGCGCCCGCCACCACCTTGAGCCGCCGATCGGGAACGGGCTCCTTCGCCCGCGTGTCGACGACGTGCGAGAAGGCGCTGTCCCCCTTGAATACCAGCTCGGCGCGCCGCTGCACGGAGTCGCCCGTCGCGCCCACGCTCATCGCCGTCTCCACGCGCTCCACGGTGCCGGAGTCGCCGAGCGTGACTCGCTGGCCGAGGCGCAGCAGGGGCTGCCGCATCACGAGCCTCCCCTCCACCAGCCGGCCGGTGAGCGACGCGTTCTCCACCGCCAGCGTCTCGGCCCCGACGCGCACGAGGAAGACGGTGCGCTCGGGGGATTGGGCGTGGAGGGCGAGCGGGAGGAGGAAGAGAGCGAGAACGAGGCGCATGGGCTTCGTGAGCTTGAGGTCCTCGTACCCAGTACCCAGTACCGGGTACATCAGTTGCCCCTGCTCAACCGTCCCAGCAGCTCCATCATCTGCACGTCGTACGGATCCGGCGTCGCGTCCTCCTCGCCGATCTCGTAGTCGAGCTGTGGCGTTTCGAGAATGAGGGGCACGTTGCGGGTTCGCGGGTCGGCGAGCAGCCAGCCGAATGCCTCCGCACCGATCATCCCGTCGCCGATGAGCACGTGCCGGTCGCGGTTGGAGCCGAGCGCGCCTTCGCTGTCGTTGAGGTGGAAGAAGCCGGGCGTCTCACCCGTCGCCTCCTCGAATGCGTCGAGCACACTGCGCAGGGTCGCCGGCGACTCGCGCAGGTCGTAGCCGCTGGCGAACAGGTGACAGGTGTCGAGCCCGTAGCCGGTGCGCGCGCGCAGGCGTTTCGGCACGTGAGCGAGGATCGCGCCGACCTCCTCGGGCGTGCGCGCCATCGTGCTGCCCGCGCCGGCGGTGTTCTCCACGAGCACGCGGGTGTCGCCCTTCACCGTCTCCAGCGCGTGGATGATCGCCGTGGCGATCCGCTCCGCCGCCGCCTCACGGTCGCCGTCGGTGGCAGCGCCGGGATGAAAGCACACCGCGCCCACGCCCAGGGTCGTCGAGCGCTCGAGCTCCTTGGCCAGCCCGTCGCGGGCGCGCAGCCACTTCGCCTCGTCGGGCGTCGCGGTGTTGAGCACGTATGCCGCATGCACCACGATCCGCTCCGGGGCGATCTTCGTGGCGGCGATCGTCTCCCGGAAGCGGACGGCGCGCTCCGCCCGCACGCTGACCTTGTCGTTGTAGTACTTGGGGATCGCCGAGAAGATCTGGAGCGCGCGCATGTCCGCGTTGGCCGCTCGGCGCGCGGCCATGTGAATGCCGCCGGCGTCCACCGTGTGCGCCCCGAAGTAGTGCTCCACCGGTTCCTCCGATCAGGTCTTGGGCCGCACGCCGAGATCGAGCATGCGAGAGCCGGCGAGATACTCCACCGACTGTGGGTTCTTGAGCCGGGCGAGCCGGCGCACGACGTCGGCGATGCGCGTCGCCTGCTCCTGGATGATGCGCAACGAGTCCTTCTGCTCGTCGTTCATCCCCCCCTCCTCCATCAGCAGCAGCTCGGCGTGGCCGAGCAGCGCGGAGAGCGGGTTGTTGATCTCGTGCTCGATCGCGATCGTCGTTTCGCCGATCCCGGCCAGCCACCGCGAGCGCGCCAGCTCCGCCTCGGCGGCACGACTCGCCGCGTTCTGCACGATGCGCTGGCCGGCAATCTCCAGTCGGGCGCGCAGATTCTCCGGCGACGTCGGCTTGGTGACGTAGTCGTCCGCACCCGCTGCGAGCACGGCGGTGAGATCGTCGCGGCCGTCGCGGGCCGTCACGACCACCACGAAGGTCTCGCGTCCCGCGGCGTGGCCGCGGATGAGCCGGCATACCGTGAGCCCATCGAGTCCCGGCATGTTGATGTCGAGCACGACGAGTGGCACCGGTTCCTCCTGGAACAGCTCCCAGGCGCGCTCGCCATCCTCCGCCACCACGACCTCGTGGTCGAAGTCGGCCAGCACGGCGCAGAGCAGCGTGCGGGCGATGACGTCGTCGTCGGCGAGAAGGACGCGCATGACGGTCAGCGAACCGCGCCGGCGCGCACGGCGAGTGTGGTGCCGTCACTGCCGGCCTGTTGCCACGCCACCGCGACGTTGCGGCCATGCACGGCGGCGAGCGGGTGTACCGCTCGATCGTTGTCGTCGGACAGGGGAAGGATGCGGTGCTCGAAGATGTGTCCCATGGTGCGCGACAGGGCCAGGCCGATGCGTGGGGTCGAGCTGTTCGGGTCCTCGAAGGCGACCGCGACGAGGTCGCCGTCAGCGGCGACGCTCGTGCTGCCCAGATGCTCTCCATAGAGGATCGGCACGGGCGAGTGAAAAGTGACGCCGCCGTCCATGGAATGCGAGAAGAACAGCCCTGGTCCTTCGGTCGCCTGCAACGCGTACGTGACGTGCACGTATCCACTCGCCGAGTCCGCCGCGATCGACGCCGGCTCCCGGCGGCAGCCGCCCACCCCGGCATCGGTCGTGTCCACGGCCGACGGCGCGCTCCAGCTGCGCCCGCCGTCCGCGGACCGCGCCGCGAGGAGCCGTACGCCACTATCCGAACGCGGCGCCCACCACACGCCGAACACCATGCCGCGCGCCGCGGCCAGACGCAGTGAGCCGGCGCATACGGGCCCCGGCGGGACCGCCACGCGCGTTGCCAGAAGGGCCATGGTGTCGGGCCCCAGCGAACCGTCGGCACTCAGCGCGACCGCGCCCTCCGCGACGCGCGGTACGGTCACCAGCGCACGCCACTCCACCGGCGCCTGTTCGCAGGCGGCGAGCAGAAGGGCGAACACACTGAAATACCGCGCGAGCGGAAACCGTCCGCGTGCAGGGTGATACATGACGGACAATAGCGGCGCCGCGGGGGACGGAGAAGCGACGGCGCGGCTGGCTACCGCGATGGATTATCTTGCGAGGGCCGGCCGCGCCGGTCCGTCTCGCCCTCGTCACCCGCACCTGTCACTCGCCATGGCCGCTCCCGTCGTTTCCACCGAGCACGCCGCGTCCACGCGCGCCGCCGCCGATTCCCGCCAGGCGCTCGAGGCGCTCTCCCCGCCCGACGCGCCGCTGGCCGGCTTCTCCGGCACGCGCCGCGTGCCACCGCCGGTGAACGAGCCCGTGCGCAGCTACGCGCCTGGGTCGCCGGAGAAGCTCGCCCTCAAGGCACGGCTGGCGAGCATGGCGAAGGAGCGCGTCGACATCCCGATCATCATCGGCGGCCGGGAGATTCGCACCGGCGACACCGCACAGAGCGTCATGCCGCACGACCACGCGCACGTGCTCGGCGACTGGCACAAGGCGACGCCCGCGCACGTGCAGCAGGCGATCGAGGCAGCCAAGCGCGCGGGCGCCGACTGGGCGAACTGGGCGTGGGAGGATCGCGCCGCGGTATTCCTGCGCGCCGCCGAGCTGCTGACCACGACGTGGCGCTCGACGATCAACGCCGCGACGATGCTCAACCAGTCGAAGACCGCGTACCAGGCGGAGATCGACTCGGCGTGCGAGCTCATCGACTTCTGGCGCTTCAACCCGCACTACGCGCAGGAGCTGTACGACGAACAGCCCCTGAGCAACAACACGATGTGGAACCAGCTCGACTATCGGGCGCTCGAGGGGTTCGTGTATGCCGTGACGCCCTTCAACTTCACGTCGATCGCGGGAAATCTGCCCACGGCGCCCGCCCTGATGGGCAACGCCGTGATCTGGAAGCCGGCTGCCTCGGCCATGCTGTCGGCGCACTACCTGATGCAGCTGCTCCAGGAGGCGGGACTGCCCCCGGGCGTGATCAACCTCGTCCCTGGCGACGCGGCGCAGATCTCGAACGTCGCGCTCTCGCACCGCGATCTCGCGGGCGTGCACTTCACGGGGAGCACCGCGGTCTTCAACAGCATGTGGAAGACGATCGGCGCGAGCATGGGGAGCTACGCGAACTACCCGCGGATCGTCGGCGAGACGGGGGGCAAGGACTTCATCGTCGCGCATCCGTCGGCTGATCCGCAGGCGCTCGCCGTGGCCATAGCGCGCGGTGGCTTCGAGTATCAGGGTCAGAAGTGCTCGGCGGCGAGCCGCATCTACGTGCCGCGCTCGCTGTGGAAGGACGTCCGCGACCGCACCGTCGGCATGATCGACGACATGAAGGTCGGCGACGTGACGGACTTCCGGAACTTCATGGGCGCCGTGATCGACAAGAAGGCGTTCACCAAGATCTCCGAGTACGTGGACGACGCGAAGAAGAACGCGAACATCGTCGCCGGCGGAAAGGTGGACGGCAAGGACGGGTACTTCGTCCACCCGACGCTCGTGGAGACCAGCGACCCGCGGTACCGCCTCCTCTGCGAGGAGATCTTCGGCCCCGTCGTCACGGTGCACGTCTACGACGACGCGAAGTGGGCCGAGACGCTGCGCATCATCGACACGACGACGGCGTACGCGCTCACGGGTGCGGTGTTCGCGAACGACCGGCGCGCCGTGCGCGAGGCGCAGATGGCGCTGCGCAACGCCGCGGGCAACTTCTACGTGAACGACAAGCCCACCGGCGCGGTCGTTGGCCAGCAGCCGTTCGGTGGCGCCCGCGGATCCGGCACGAACGACAAGGCCGGCTCCAAGCTGAACCTGGTGCGCTGGGTGAACGCGCGCAGCATCAAGGAGACCTTCTCGCCGCCGACGGACTATCGCTACCCGTTCATGGCGGAGAAGTAGGGACGGATCCCGTCTACCGTTTCGTCCAGATCACGATCAGCCCACACGCGCGGTCGTACTGCACGGGTGCGCCCGCCGGGCCGGAGTAGATCTCCATCGCGCCGATGTCCGACGGCTGCAGCCAGTTGATGTCCTGGTGCTGCATGTTGTCGATCACGACGTTGACCTCACACGAGGCACGGGACAGCGAGATCGTGCCGCGATTGCTCACCACCTTCGCGTCGAATCCGCTCCCCTCGATGCGCATGCCGGGCGTCATGCGCAGGAGATCGGTCACCTGGAGCGCGTGCTTCTTCTCGATGTCCTCGTCCGTCATGAACCGGCCGAAGCCGCCGCGCTTGTTCCGCTCGAATTCGCGATAGCGCGAGCGCTGGGCGACGATGCGCACCGAGTCGAGCGACACCACGCGCTGCAGGTGGATGTCCGCCCGGATCTCGCGGCCCTTGAGCAGCTGCACCGGCTGCTGGACGATGCGATAGCCGATGTGCTTCGCCTCCAGGAGCTGCGTGCCGGCGGGGAGGGCGGCGAGGGTAAAGCGTCCCGTGGAGTCCGTACGCACGCGGCCCGCCGTTTCCAGCAGGTGCAGTTGCGTGTTCGCCAGCGGCTGGCCGGTCTCGCCGAACACCGTGCCCGACACGCTCGCCGTGCCGGTGAGAAGGCGTTCCGCCAGCGGCTGGTTCGCCGGGACGGTATCGGCGTCGACGAGCGCGCGGCCCGCCTCGGCACTGTACGCCAGATTGAGCACGGCGATGCCGACCGAATCCGGAATGAATAGTCGCAGCTCGCTGCCGGCCTTGCCTTCCTGCTGCACCTGCACTGCGAGCCAGCTGTCGGTGGGCAGGCCACAGATGCGATAGAGTCCGTCGCCGTTGACAGGTGCCCCCGCGGTGCGCTCGCCACTTGATACCTGCAGTGTCGCGCGGTCGACGGTGAGGTCGCTCCAGCGCACCGCTACCATCGCGCCGCCGAGGGGGCGATCCGAGTCGGCGTCGGTTACCCGGCCGCCCAGTGCGCCGGTGCCGGGCGGCAGGTCCACCCCGGCGCAGGCGCCGGCGCGCAGGGTGGCACCGGACGGCAGCGCGAGATCGAGCGTCGCGTGCTGCCCGTCCTGGATCTCGATCGCGCGCGAGGGCAGCGTCAGCTCCAGCGAGTCGAGAATGGGATGCCAGAGCGCGGCGCTGTAGCGGCCGGCCAGGAGGGTGTCGAGGCGATATCGCCCCCGTTCGTCGGTAGTCGCGTTGAACCAGGCCGCCGGTTCGGTGTTGCGCGTCACGAGCACGGTGGCGCCGACGAGGGGCTTGCCGTGCAAGCTGTCGGTGACCGTGCCTTCGAGCCGCGCCGTGCCGCGCTGCGCCTGCGTGACGGATGCGCCCGCGAGCAGGATTGCGAGCGCGGAGAGGAGTGGAATTCGCATCGGCCTATGCTGCCAACGGAGCCGGCGGGCCGCCAG
>DASSIC010000354.1:0-5123 GCA_035692325.1 Gemmatimonadaceae bacterium
AGCAGGTCGTCGCGGGACATCCCCGGCTTGCGCGCGATGCCGGCGGTGATGATGACGATGTCGGAGTCCTTCGTCTCCTCGTAGCCGTTGGTGCCGATGATCCGCGAGTCGAAGCCCTCGATGGGCGCGCTCTGCCACTGATCGAGCCCCTTGCCCTGCGGGATCCCCTCGGCGACGTCCACCATGACGACGGTGCGCGCGAGCTCCTTCTCCGCGACGCGCTGCGCTGCCGTGGCTCCGACATTGCCGGCGCCGACGACGGTGATCTTATTGACCATGAGAGCGTATGTCTGAAGGTGAGGTGCAGCCCCAACAAAACTAGCGTCGGCGCGGTGGGATGGTAGCCTCCAACCGCCGGTGAACGGTGAACGGTGATCGGTAGTCGGTAACTGCCAACGCCCTCACCGTTCACCGTTCACGGGTTCACCCCCCGACCTGACTCAGCGCCCGGAGCCCTCCATTACGTCGCGCCAACAGCGCGTGCGCCTGCGGCTTCTCCGCCATCGCCTGGCGCACGAACGGCTCGAGCGGAATCCCGGCGCGCAGCGGCGTGCGGAGATCCACCTCGTGATCGCCGAACAGGCAGGTGCGCAGCCGGCCGTCGGCCGTGAGACGCACGCGGTTGCAGCTCCCGCAGTAGGTGTGCGTCATCGGTGTGATCACGCCGATCGTCCCCTTCGCGCCGGGGAGGCGCGAGTACGCCGCGGGACCGTTGCCGCGCGACGGGCCCGCGCTGGACTCCAACGGACCAAGCTCCCGGCGGATGCGTGCGAGAATCTCGTCCGTCGGGACGACGTGCTCGTCGGTCAGCGCCGCCATCTCCCCCACCGGCATCAGCTCGATGAAGCGCACGTGCCAGGGATGCGCGAGCGTCAGCCGCGCGAAGTCCACCACTTCGTCGTCGTTCGTGCCGCGCATGACGACGACGTTCAGCTTGATCGGATCGAGACCCGCCTCCTGCGCCGCCATCGCCGCACGCACGGGATCGAAGCCCAGATCGCGGCGCGCGATCGCGACGATCCGGTCGGCGCGCAGGCTGTCCGCCGAGATGTTCACGCGATCGAGCCCCGCCGCCACCAGCTCGGCCGCCAGCGCGGGTAGCTTCACGCCGTTCGTGGAGAGCGCGATGTCCTCCACCTCCGGCACCGCGCGAATCATCGCCACCAGCTTGGCGAGCTGCGGCCGGATCGTCGGCTCGCCTCCGGTGAGGCGCACGCGGCGCAACCCCAGTGGTGCGAGCTGCCGCACCACTTCCGCGATCTCCTCGTAGCTCAGGATGTCCGCCTTGGGGAGCCAGGGCAGCCCTTCCAGCGGCATGCAGTACTGGCAGCGGAAGTTGCAGCGGTCGGTGACGGAGATGCGCAGGTACTGGATCGTCCGCCCGAACTGGTCGACGAGCGTCATGACGGTCGCTCCGCCAGCTCGGGGTCGGCCCGATGTCCGGACGGATCCACCCACTCACGCGTGCCGTCGACGTACTGCTCGCGCTTCCAGATCGGCACCCGGCGCTTGAGCTCCTCGATGATCCACCGTGACGCGTCGTACGCGACGCCGCGGTGCGCGTGCGCCACGACGATGCCGACGCTCGCTTCCTCGAGCGCGAGTTCGCCGAGTCGATGCTCGATCGCGACGTCGATCCGGTCGAAGCGAGCGACGGCTTCCTCGGCGATCGCCGAGAGCTCGCGCGCCGCCATCGCCTCGTACGCGCTGTACTCGATGCCCGTGACCCCGCGCCCGTCGTTGACTTCGCGCACGACGCCGAGAAAGAGCAGCACCGCACCGTGCCTGGGCGCCGCCACTCGCTCGATCAGCGCCGTGGCGTCGATGGGTCGGTGCGTGAGGGCGGCAACCGAAGTCATCCGCCAGCGACCGGTGGAATGACGGCGACCTCGTCTCCGGCGCGCACGGCGCTGGAGACGCTCGCGTACCGCTGGTTCACCGCCACGAGCGGCGACGGTGGCAGCCGGTCGGCACCCGGCCGCGCTCGCAGGTTCGCCAGCACGTCGGCCACCGTTGCGTCGGATGGCAGGTCGACCGACAGGCTCGACGTGCCGAGAGCGTCGGCGTACGAGGCGAAGAGGAGGACGGTGACGCTCATGGATGCATGCTACAGAACCGGGGGGCGCGAGGGAAGTTCCCGGTGGAAACGAGAGCGCCCCGGCGCGATGGCCGGGGCGCAAGCACTGGTCGCGACGGCGGTTACGCCTCGGACAGCTCCTCTTCTTCGTTCTCGAGATCGGCGATGTCGATGTTGGCCACCATCGCGCGCAGCTCCTTGGACGGCTTGAACACCGGAACCGGACGCGCCGACACCTCGACGGGCGAGCCGGTGCGGGGGTTCCGCGCCATTCGCGTCTTGCGGTGGCGGATCTTGAACGTGCCGAAGCCGCGGACCTCGATGTTTTTCTGTTCCTGGAGCGCTTCCTTGATCGCGTCGAGAAACGAATCGACCACGCGAGCGCAGTCCTTCTTGGAGATCATCGGCCCCGCCGTGCGGGAAATCTGGGCGGTCACGCGCTCGACCAGATCGGCTTTCGTCATGATTGGTGCCTCTGAACGGGCGGCGGAGGGGGCGAAAAGCTGATCGAACTTATCCGCGTTAACTCTTGTGTGTCAAGAGCTTGGGCCACTTCAGCCGCGCGACTTTCGCACCGTTTCCATGAACTGCTCGAACATCGGGCGGGCGTCGTGGGGCCCCGGAGCCGCCTCCGGATGGTACTGGACCGCGAAGATGGGGAGCTCGCGGTGCCGCAGTCCCTCGACCGTGCCGTCGTTGAGATTCACGTGTGTCACCTCCAACGCGGGCGCCCCGGGAATCGCCGACTCGCTGCCCTGCACGGCGAAGCCGTGGTTCTGGGAGGTGATCAGGATCCGGCCGCTCTCGACCTCGCGGACCGGGTGATTCCCCCCCCGGTGGCCGTACGGCATCTTGGCCGTGCTGGCGCCGAAGGTGAGGCCCAACAGCTGATGCCCCAGGCAGATGCCGAAGATGGGCACCTCGCGATCGGCGATCGCCCGGATGGTGTCCGGCGCATACGCGATCGCGTCGGGATCACCCGGCCCGTTCGAGAGGAACACGCCGTCCGGCTGCATCTCGAGCACCTGCTCGGCGGGCGTCTGCGCGGGCACCACCGTGACACGGCACTCGGCGTCGTCGAACAGGCGCAGGATGTTGCGCTTGATCCCGAAGTCGTACGCGACGATGTGGTTGGGTGCCTGCGGGTTGCCCCACTTGTACGGCGACGCCGTCGTGACGCGCGACGCGAGGTCGAGCCCCTCCATGGACGGGCAGGCCTCGAGCTCCGCGCGTACCTGCTCGGACGGCGACTCGCCCGCACCGATGGCGCCGCGCATCACGCCGACGGTTCTCAGGTGCCGGGTGAGGCGACGGGTGTCAACGCCCGCCAGCACCGGGATTTGCGCCGCGGTCAGATAGCTTTCGAGATCGCCTTCGGCGCGCCAGTTGGAGTAGGAGCGCGCCAGCTCTCGGCACACGACGCCGGCGACCTGCGCGGCGCCCGACTCCGGATCGGCCGGATTGACGCCGTAATTGCCGAGCATCGGTGCGGTCATCACGACGATCTGGCCGCTGTAGGAGGGATCGGTGAACACCTCCTGATAGCCGCTCATGTTCGTCGTGAAGACGACTTCGGCGACGGTCGTGGTCAGGGTGCCGTGCAGCACGCCACGAAACAGGGTTCCGTCCTCGAGGAGGAGGAACCCCGGGGCTTCCACGCGAGGGGCCACCGTTACGGCTTGGCTGCCGGAGCGGGCGTCGAGGCCGGCGCTGTGCCGGTAGCGGGCGCAGCGGGCGTGAGCGGGATGGCGCTGTTCGCGTTCGGCGTCGCCGGCGCCGTGGCCGGAGCGGGCGGCTGCTGGAACGCCTGGTCGAGCACCGACTTGGGCGCCCGCTGGCGCGTCGACGCAAGCGACAGGACGAACGACAGCAGGAGGAAGATCGCGCCCCCCCACCAGCTCGTCCGCGTGAGCAGGTTGCCCGCCTGGCGTGTGCCGAGCAGCGAATCGGCCGAGCTGCTCACTCCACCGAAGCTCGCCGCGAGGCCATTGCCCTTCCCGCTCTGGAGCAGGATGGCGGCGATCAGCACGAAGCTGTCGATGATCAGGAGGACGAGCAGGAAGGTGAACATGCGGGCAGCGGAGGTAGGAGGCGGGAGCGCGGTAACCCCTGAATATCGCGGGAGTTAGGGTGGCGAGTCAACCCGTCGGATCACCGTTCACCGTTCACGGTTCACCCGGCATTGCAGATCTTCGCCCAGGTCTCCGCCTCCAGGCTCGCGCCGCCCACGAGCAGTCCGTCCACCTGATCCGCGGCGAGCAGCGCCGCCGCATTCCCCGCGTTCACGCTCCCACCGTACAGGATAGGGATGTCCAGCGCGCCCGCGCCGACGGTCGTGCCGAGCGCTTCGCGAATCACCCGATGTACGACGGATGCGTCCTCGGGCGTCGCAGTGCGGCCGGTCCCGATCGCCCACACCGGTTCGTAGGCAATGATCATCGTACGCATCGCGGCGGGCGCGAGCATGGAGATGCCCGTGCGCAGCTGGTCGAGCACCACTCGCTCCGTTTCGCCTCGTTCGCGCTGTTCGAGCAGCTCGCCGACGCAGAGCACCGGCGTCATCGACGCGGCAACGATGCGGGCGCACTTCTGTGCGGCTTGCGCGTCGGTCTCACCGAACACGTGGCGCCGCTCCGAATGGCCCACGAGCACGAACGCCGCGCCGGCGTCGGCGGCGATCGTCGCCGAAAGCTCGCCGGTGAACGCCCCCTTCTCCGCCGTGTGCACGTTTTGCACGCCGAGGCGGATGTCCGACCGGCCCTTCGTGTGGTTCTTGACCGCGGCAAACGTCAGCGCCGGCGGGAAGATGATGACGGTGCGATCGTCCCGCGGCGCGTAGCGGGCCAGGAAAGCGTCGAGGAACTTCGTCGCCTCCGTGGGCCCGTGGTTCATCTTCCAGTTGGCGGCGAGCACGGGGCGCCGATGCGACGGCACGCGCTACTTCTCCGTCAACGCGGCGACGCCTGGCAGCGTCTTGCCCTCGAGGAACTCGAGCGACGCGCCGCCCCCCGTCGAGACGTGGCTCATCTTCGACGCGAGACCGAAC
>DASSIC010000355.1:0-5749 GCA_035692325.1 Gemmatimonadaceae bacterium
CGTGCTGCCGCAGCTCGAAATATCCTGCGGTGTGGCCGTCCACGGTCAGCAGCCAGACGTGGACATCCGGCGAGGTGAGATAGGCCTCGAGCTCGGGATCCGACCAGAGGAGGCGATCACGCCAGAACCAGCGCTCCCCCACTAGCGCATAGAGCGCGCGGTACTCGGCAGCGCCGATGGGTCGCAGGACGCGCAGCGTGCACTGTCGCGCGGGCGCCGGCACCCGCCGCAGCGCGTGTGGGCCGCGCAGCTCCAGGTGCGTCCGCGTGACGTCGATGCGTGGGGAGGCGGACATGTGGGCAAGCTAACCCGGGAGGCAATGGGAGGGCGAGCGGCGGCGGCACGGCTGCGCCGTGCGCGACACCGCTGTCCGGGATCACGGCACGCAGGTCCAGTTAAAACTAGTAATAGCAATCACTTGCACATGGTCATTGACATTAGGACCGATCGGTCCTAGTATTCTCGTCGTGAGTACCCGACGACTTGCCATCCTCGATGCGGCCGCGCGGCTGATCAACGCGCAGGGGTTCACGCACACCTCCGTCGAGGACGTGATCCGTGAGGCGGGGCTGAGTGGCAAGAGCCACTTCTACCACTACTTCCCCTCCAAGGACGCGCTGGGTTACGAGGTGCTCGACCGGCAGTTCAATCGCTTCGCCGACCGCGGGCTGGCGATTCTGCGCGAGCCGATGATCGAGCCGCTCGATCGACTCACGCTGTTCATCGACACGCTCGTGGCGCTGCAGCGCGAGCGCGAGGGGCGGAGCGGATCGCCCTTCGGAAATCTGGCGGGCGAGCTCGCCGAGTCGCACGAGGGGTTTCGTCAGCGGCTCGATGTCGTGTTCGAGCGGTGGGCGCAGCAGATCCAGTCGCTGCTGTGGGAGCTGCGCGAGCAGCTGCGCGACGGGGTGGACACGGCGCGACTGGCGCGGTTCGTCATCGCGGCGCTCGAGGGGGGAATGCTCATGACGCGCGTGAAGCGCGACGTGACGGTGATGGAAGGGATCGGAGAGGATCTGAAGCGGTTCATCGCGACGCATCTGCGCGATGGAGACCTGCTGCTGCGGACGGCCGCGGAGCGGGAGATGGCGCACAGCGCGCCGTAGCACGGGGCACGACGCGACGCGGGCAGGGGCCCGCCGCGACACGGGGAGGGGTGGGGACGATGACGGTGATCACGAACGCCGGCGGCGATGCCGCCCGGCGCGCGCATTTCGAGGCGGAAGCGCTGGTCCATCTCGATGCACTCTACAGCTTCGCGCTCAAGCTGGCGCGCGCCCGCGACGACGCAGAGGACCTCGTGTCGGATACGCTGCTGCGCGCGCTGGAGCGCTGGGATCAGTATCGGCTCGGCACGAACATCCGCGCCTGGCTCTTCACCATCCTCTACCACGTCTTCGTGAGCCGGAAGCGGCGCATCGACGCGCGCGAGGTTTCGGAGGGTGACGGCGAGACCGGATGGTCCGTGCAGGACGCCGTGGGCGAAGCCGATCCCGAGGGCCGCTTCTACGACTCCTTTCTCGACGAGCAGATCGTGCAGGCGATCGATGCGCTCCCCGACGAGTACCGGCACACCGTCGTACTGTCCGACCTCCAGGAATTGCGCTACGCCGAGATCGCGGAGATTCTCGGCATCCCGGAAGGGACGGTGAAGTCGCGGCTGTTCCGCGGGCGCAGGATTCTGCAGCGGAGACTGCGCGGGTACGCGGAGCTGATGGGGTACGTGAAGCCGCTCGCACTCGCCTCGTAGTCGGGCAAGCCTTACGAATGCAGCTTCATCCGGTGCCGCGCGGCCTTCGCCCGGTTGCCGCACGTCGCCATGTCGCACCACCGCCGGCGGCCGTTCTTGGTTTCGTCCTGGAACACGCGTCCGCAGCGCGGGTCGGCGCAGCGGCGCACGCGTTCCAGCTCGCCCAGGATGAGCGCGTCGGCGGCGCTCTCCACGATGGGAATCAACAGCCCGGCGAAGGCGTCGCCGACGGCGACGAAGGCGCGAGCGAAGGTGCCGTCGTCACGGAGCTCGATACGCCGCGTCCCCGCGCTGCGGCCGAGGACGCGATTGATCTCGGCGAGCGCATCGAGGCGGGCCTGGCCCGACGCCGCGCCGCGCTCGGCGAGGCTGCGCAGGACGGCGCGCACCCGCCGAGCATCACCCAGCACGGCGAGCGCCCCCGCCGGCTGCTGCAGCGCGCGTCGCTGCATGGCGTTCGCCCGCTCGGCGTCGAAGACCTGTGCCGCCTCGAGCCAGCTGACGAGCCGCGCGAAGTCGTGCAGGGCGTCGGTGCCGCGGGCGCCGGTATCGGTGTTCACGAAGTCGAGCCACAGGCGCTCGGCGACGAACGCGAACGAATGCCGTGCGCGGCGGTCGGCGGAGTGAAACGGGGCGGTGAGCTCGAGCGGGGGTGACATTCGGACCTAGCATATCCCGCGATCCGAGGAGCGGCAACCGGCTGCCGCGACGCGTGGCGAGCGGTACTTTGCACGCCCACCTTCTCCGAGGCAGCTGCATGTCCCTTCCGCTCGATCCGGTGCTCGGCCGCGTCGCCGTCGGCTCGACGAATCCCGTGAAGATCGGCGCGGCACGCGCAGTGGCGGCGCGCCTCGATGCGCGCGCCGAGGTGGCCGGCATCGCGGTCGCGAGCGGTGTGCCCGATCAGCCGTGGGGCGACGACGAGACGATTCGTGGTGCGCGCACGCGGGCGCTCGCGGCGCGCGAAGCGTTGGACGCCGACATCGGCATCGGGCTCGAAGGGGGCGTGGTGGCGGCGGCGGACGGCACGGTGCGCACCTGCGCCTGGGCGGTGGCGGTGTCGCGCGACGGCCGGGAGGGGGTGGGCGGCTCGCTCGCGATGCAGCTACCGACACGCGTCGCGGCGCTCGTGCGCGACGGCATGGAGCTGGGCCATGCGATGGATGCCGTGACCGGCACGCACAACGTGAAGCAGGGACTCGGTGCCGTCGGGATCCTCACGCGCGGGCTCGTGACGCGACAGCAGGCATACGAGACGCTGGTGGCTTACGCTCTCGCACCGCTGATCGACGCGACGCCGTCAGTCGACGAGTGGCGGCGATGAGAGGGGAGGCCGCGGCTCGGTGTCGCGTGCACGGACCGCTGGCAATCCCGCCTGCTGTGCGTGGCGCCGCTGGAGGCGCTGCAGTCCGTCGTACGCAGCGTACTTGTACGCGTCGGAGAGCGACGGGAAGCTGAACGCCGCCTGGATGAAGTAGTCGATCGTGCCCCCGAAGGCGATGACCGTCATGCCGAGGTGAATGAGCTCGCACGCCCCCTCGCCCACGATCGTCACGCCGAGCAGGCGCTGGCTTTCGGGGTGGAAGACGAGCTTGAGAAAGCCGTCCGTATCGCCGAGCATCTGGCCGCGGGGATTCAGCCGAAAGCTGCACGTGCCGGTCTCGCATGCGACGCCTTTGCCGGCGAGGTGATTCTCCGTCTCCCCGACGGTGGCAATCTCGGGGATGGTCCACACCGTGTACGGATGGAGGCCCGACACCTGGCGCTTGTAGTCGAGGCCGAACGCGTGACAGACCGCAACGCGCGCCTGCTCCATGGACGTCGATGCGAGCGCGGGGAACCCGATCACGTCGCCCGCGGCGGAGATGTGCGGCACGGAGGTGCGATATCGCTCGTCGACGCGCACGAAGCCGCGACTGTTCGTCTGCACACCGACGGTGTCGAGCCCCAGCGCGCCGGCGTTTCCGGCGCGACCGGTGCAGACGAGGACGACGTCGGCCGTGAGGCTCATTCCATCGGACAGCGTGACGTGCGCCCGCTTCTGCGCCACCTCCACCGCCGCCACCTCCGCGTTGCCGTGCACGGTGATGCCGAGTCGCGCCGTCATCGCCTGGCGCAGCGTGTCGCTCACATCGTGATCGAGGTGCGACATCAACCGTGTCCGCGCGTTCACGAGGGTGACACGCGAGCCGAGCGACGCAAAGACGCACGCGTACTCGCAGCCGATCATCCCGCCGCCGACGACGATCACCGAGGACGGGATGCGCTGCAGGGTGAGCACCGACTCGCTGTCGACCACGATCTCGCCGTCCACGTCATAGCCCTGCGGCGGCAAGGGAACGGCTCCCGTCGCCACGAGGAACCGCTCACCCGACACGCGGCGCGGCGGCTGGCCGTAGCGCGACACTTCAACGGTATGCGCATCGACGAAGCGCGCCGACCCCTGGAGCGAGGTGATGTCGTGCCGCTGGAGGTTCTCGGCGATCAGCGCCCACTCGCTCTCGATCACGGAGCGTTCGCGGCGCATGAAGTCGGCGATCGTGATGTCCGGTTTGACGCGCAGATCCACTCCGTAGAGGCCGCGCTGCCGGAGGCCGCTGAAGTAATGGGCGGTCTCCCGGAGCGTCTTGGAGGGAATCGTGCCCGTGTTCACGGCGGCGCCGCCGGGCTTGGGGGCGCGCTCCACGAGGCAGACGCGCTTGCCGAAGTAGGCGGCTTGCGCGGCTCCTTTTTCGCCTGCGGGGCCTGCGCCAATGACGACGAGATCGAAGTGATCGGTCGCGCTCACGGAGTGACCGGTGCAGGCGTGGGCATGGCGAGGGCGTCTTCACGGTACACGATCCACCCCGTGTTCTCCTCCGCGACGAGCTCGACCTCCGTGCCGATCGGCAGCGTGAGGTTGGGGCTGTCGTGGCCGGCGGGAAAGTCCATCAGCACCGGCACGCCGAGGTCGGCCACGAGATCCAGTACGAAATCCTCGAACTCGTCTTCCTCGGAACGATCGAGCGACAGATGGCCGAACACGATGCCCTTCACCTTGCCAAGCAGACCGGCAGCGCGCAGCTGAACGAGGCGCTCGTCGACGAACGACATCGGATCGCGCACCTCCTCGAGGAAGAGAATGGCGTCCGTCGTGTCGATCTCGTAGGGGGTGCCGATCGTCTGCTGCACGAGCGCGAGATTGCCGCCGACGAGTCGTCCCACGGCGCGGCCGGGCTTCACCGTGCGCGCGACGTCGCGACCGAAGCGAGCCGTGGGGCGCGAGGTCGTGAGCGCGGACAACATGGACGACGTCGTGATGTCGCGCGCGCTCGGGATGAGATCGTCCACGGTGGGGCCGTGGAAGGCGCGCAGGCCGGCGAGCCGCATCAGCCAGAGATGCAGCACCGTGATGTCCGAGTACCCGACGAACGACTTGGGATTGGCGCGAAAGAGCTCGGGATCGAGATAGGGCAGCATGCGCACCGCGCCGTAGCCCCCCGTTCCGCCGATGACCGCCTTCACCCGCGGATCGAGCCACATCTTCGTGAAGCTCTCGGCGCGCCGCTCGTCTTCGGCGCGCTGGTAGCGTCGGGTGGTGGACAGCTCGGGATCCACGAGCACGCCATAGCCCGCACGCTCGAGCGCCCGGACGCCGCGCGCGAGCCAGCCGGCGCGGGGAGAGTAGGACGATGCGACGACGCCGATCGTGTCCCCCTTCTGCAGTGGTGCAGGACGGAGGAGCGGGGAAGGTTCAGCCACGCGTCGCGGGCACGCCGCTCACGGGGGTGTCGGCGTCGTCGTCGTCCTCGACGATCTCCGGTGCGGGGCGAGCGCGGAGGTCGCGCGTCGTCCGTTGGAGCAGCCGCTCCACTTCGTTCTGCGCATCGAGCGACTCGCTGATCTGCTGTCCGATCCGGTGTGCCGCATCGAGCGACGCGGTGACTGATTCGATTCCCGTGCTTCCCATCTGCAGGCGGAGGAGGTCGAGGCGGATGTTCTCGATGGCGGCGACGGTCG
>DASSIC010000356.1:0-5294 GCA_035692325.1 Gemmatimonadaceae bacterium
GGCCATCAAGCCGATGCCCGCGGTGTTCGAGAACAAGTACGTCACGCGCATCAACGGCAAGAACGTCAAGAAGGGCAAGACCAAGCGCGATCTGGCCGAGCAGCTGCGCCAGGACATCCGCGACTTCAAGGCGAAGAACAAATGCGACCGCGTCGTCATCGTGTGGTGCGCGTCCACCGAGATCTTCATCAAGCCGGGCCCGCAGCACGCCACGCTCGAGCAGTTCGAACGCGCGATGGAGAACAACGACGAGGCGATCGCCCCGTCGATGCTCTACGCCTACGCGGCCATCATGGAGGGCGTCCCGTTCTGTAACGGCGCCCCGAACCTCTCCGTCGATCTGCCGGCGCTGGTGCAGCTCGCGACGGAGCGCGGCGTGCCCATCTCGGGCAAGGACTTCAAGACGGGCCAGACCTGGATGAAGACGATCATCGCGCCGGGCCTCAAGGCGCGCATGCTCGGCCTCGCCGGCTGGTATTCCACCAACATCCTCGGCAACCGCGACGGCGAGGTGCTCGACGACCCGGCGTCGTTCAAGACGAAGGAAGAGTCGAAGCTGTCGGTGCTGCACACGATCCTGCAGCCGGAGAAGTACCCCGCGCTGTACAAGGACTTCTCGCACGTCGTGCGCATCAACTACTACCCGCCGCGCGGCGACAACAAGGAAGGGTGGGACAACATCGACATCGTCGGGTGGATGGGCTACCCGATGCAGATCAAGGTCAACTTCCTCTGCCGCGACTCCATTCTCGCCGCGCCGCTCGTGCTCGACCTCGCGCTGTTCAGCGACTTCGCGCAGCGGGCGGGGATGAAGGGGATCCAGGAGTGGCTCTCGTTCTACTACAAGAGCCCGATGACGGCGGCGGGGCTGCAGCCCGAGCACGACCTCTTCATCCAGCAGACGAAGCTCAAGAACACGCTGCGTCACCTCATGGGTGAAGAGCAGATCACGCACCTCGGCCTGGAGTACTACCAGTCGTGATGCGCGCCGGTGCACGGCATACGGTCGTGCTCGCGGGGAGCCTGGCGCTCCTCGCGGGTGCGACCTGCGGTCCGCCGCGGCACCCGGAGCTGCGGCAGGGCACCAAGAGCTACCTGTTCACCATCACCTCCGATCCGATCCCACCGCGGGCACGCGAGGACGTGATCTACTCGATCACGGTGAAGGACCGCGAGACGAAGCAGCCGATCGACGCCGGCGAAGGACGCATCTTCGCCAACACCCGCGACGGAGCGCGCACCTACGACGGCTTCGTCAAGGCGCCGGGCGTGGGAGTGTACTCGGCGCGGCTGAACTACGTCACGTCGGGCCAGTGGGCGGTCGGCATCCAGTTTCACAGCGATTCCCTGAAGCCGCTCGAGAAGACCGAGTGGATGCAGGACGTGCTCCCCGAGCGGAGCGGGACCCCGTAAGATGCGCCACTTCTATCGTAGCCACGCCACGCCCGCCGACGTGCTCGTCGTGGCAGATCGCTTCTTTCCCGAGCTCGGTCTCACCACGGTCACGTCGCAGGTGCGCTCGCGCTCCTTCTCGGGCCCCCTCGGCGCGCTCAAGCTGACCGTGAAGCCCGAAGGCGGCCACTATACCTTCGTCGAGGTCAGCACCGACCAGATGGGGGAGAGCCGCCTCGACCGCAATGTGAAGAGGTTCTTCGTCGCGCTGCACAAGGCAGACGATCCGTCGCACACGCTCGAAGCCTCGTACTGATGGCGCGATCGACGACGCAGGGCGGGGGGCGCGGGGCGCGGAAGAGCGCGGCGCCCCCCGCGGTCGCGACCGGGACCGACGTCTCCCTCACGCGCGCCCAGCGGCTCGAGCTCTACTACTGGATGCGCCTCACCCGCTCGCTCGAGGAGCGGCTGGTCAACCTGTACCGGCAGACCAAGGTCGTGGGCGGCCTGTTCCGATCGCTGGGACAGGAAGCCGATGCGGTGGGGAGCGCATACGCGCTGCGCCAGGGCGACATTCTTTCGCCGCTGATCCGCAACCTCGGGTCGATGCTCGTGAAGGGCGCGACGCCGGTGGAGATCCTCAAGCAATACATGGCGAAGGGCGACTCGCCGACGCGCGGTCGTGAGCTGAACATCCATTTCGGCGACACGGAGCGCGGGTTCATCGGGCAGATCTCGCCCCTCGGCGACATGGTGCCGGTGATGGCCGGCGTGACACTCTCGTTCAAGATGCGCGGCGAGGATCGCGTGGGGCTCGTGTACGTCGGCGACGGCGCGACGTCCACAGGCGCCTTTCACGAGGGGATCAACTTCGCCGCGGTGCAGCGCTGTCCGCTCGTCGTCGTCATCGAGAACAACGGCTACGCGTACTCGACCCCGACGGCGAAGCAGAGTCTCGTGAAGCAGTTCGCCGACAAGGCGATCGGCTACGGGATTCCGGGAGAGACGGTGGACGGCAACGACGTCATCGCGACGTACGAGGCGACGAAGCGCGCCGTCGATCGCGCGCGGCGCGGGGAAGGGACGTCGATCGTCGAGCTGATGACCTTCCGGCGCAAGGGACATGCGGAGCACGACAATCAGTCATACGTGCCAGCGGGGCAGATCGAGAAGTGGGCGGCGGAGAACGATCCGATCGACCGCTACGTCGCCCGACTCCAGGGCGAAGGCGTACGCGCCGAGGAGCTCGCGGCGATCGACGCGCGGATCCAGCGCGAGATCGACGACGCCACCGACATCGCGGAGCAATCCGGAGTACCGGAGCCCCTGGACGCGCTCGTCGGGATCTACGCCGATCCGCCGGCGGCTCGGCCGCTTTGGTTCCGCGAGGGCGTGGGCGCCGTCGTGGAGAAGAGTGAACGTCCGTCGAGCTGGGGCACCTTCGACGCGGCCTCGCAGGAGGCGGACTGATGGCCGAGATCACCTACCTCGAGGCGATTCGTGAGGCGCTGTTCGAGGAGATGGAGCGCGACCCGAACGTCTTCATGCTTGGCGAGGACATCGGCGGGTTCGGTGGCGCGTTCAAGGTCACCGAGGGGCTTCAGGCGAAGTTCGGTGCCTCGCGTGTGATCGATTCGCCGATCTCCGAGATCGGCATCGTCGGCGCAGCGGCCGGTGCGGCGCACATGGGGATGCGGCCGGTGGTGGAGATGCAGTTCATCGACTTCATCGCCAACGCGTACGACATGCTCACCAACTACGTGGCGACGGCGCGGTATCGCGCCTTCCTGCCCACGCCGATGGTGGTGCGCGGTCCGAGCGGCGGCTATGTGCGCGGCGGACCGTTCCACTCGCAGAATCCCGAGGCGGGGTTCATCCACACGCCGGGGCTGAAGGTCGTGTACCCGAGCACGGCGGCCGACGCGAAGGGACTGATGAAGGCGGCGATCCGCGACGACGACTGCGTGCTCTTCTTCGAGCACAAGTACCTGTATCGCCGGATCAAGGGGGAGATGCCCGCCGGCGACGTCGTCGTGCCGATCGGGAGAGCGCGGGTCGCGCGCGAGGGAACCGACCTCTCGATCATCACGTATGCGGCGACGGTCTACAAGGCGCTCGAGGCGGCCGAGCAGTTGGAGCGCGAGGACGGGTTGAGCGTCGAGGTGCTCGACCTGCGCACGCTGGCGCCGCTCGACGACGAGGCGATCGTGGCGACGGTGAAGAAGACGAACCGGGTGCTGATCGTCCACGAAGACACGCGGACCGGGGGGATCGCCGGGGAGCTGACGGCGCGGATCAACGAGAGCTGCTTCGAGTGGCTGGACGCGCCGGTGCTGCGGGTGACGGCGCACGACGTCCCGCTGCCGTATGCTCCTTCGCTGGAGGATTTCGTGCTTCCGCAGACGCCGGACATCGTGCTGGCGGCGCGGCGGCTGGCGGCCTATTGAGATGCGGGATACCGATAATCTGGGCTCCGCGGGTTCGGGGGAGACGAGCGAAGGGGTTTGGCCTTATCTTGGGGTGGGCTGCATGACGGCGATCGTCGGCTTCTTCGGAACCGGCATGATCGCTATCCTCGTTGCGAAGCTGGTGGGTGCGGCGACGGGCTGTGCAGTCGAGGCCGAGACGGGCGCGCCCTGCAACTGGTTCACATATGCGATTCGCGGCGGCGTGGCGGGGATGATCCTGCTGCCGTCGTTCATCATCTGGCGGATGCGGAAGGCGCGCTCCGCGCACAGAAACTCCGAGTGAGAGGCTACCGCAGTGGCTCGCGTTGACGTCATCATGCCCCAGATGGGCGAATCGATCGCCGAGGGGACGCTGTCGAAGTGGCTGAAGAAGGTTGGCGATGAGGTGAAGCGCGACGAGCCGATCTTCGAGATCTCGACCGACAAGGTGGACGCCGAGATCCCGGCGCCGTCGGCTGGGGTGCTCGCGGAGATCATCGTCACCGAAGGGCAGACGGTGGCGGTGCAGACGATCGTCGCGCGGATCGAGACGGAGAAGGGAGCAGCGATCGGGGCGAGCGCCTCGGCGCCCGCGCCCGCCGCGCAGGCGCCCGTTGCGGCGGGGGGCCCCCCCGTCAAACAATCTGCCGCCGCCCCCGCCCCCGAGCGTCACCAGCCCAGCGCACCCATCACCGTCGCCACGCCCGGCAACGGCACCGGCCTCGAGGAGCGCCTCCGCACCAAGTCGTCCCCCCTCGTTCGGAAGATCGCCGCCGAGCACGGCCTCGAGATCGCCGCCATGCAGGGCTCCGGCATCCAGGGCCGCGTCACCAAGCGCGACATCGAGCAGTACATCGCCGCCGGTCCGGCCGCCGCCCCCGCGGCCCAGCGTGCCTCCATGCACGCCCCGGCCGGTGCGGTGCAGCATGGCCCCACCCCCGAGCCCTGGGCGGGCGACCGCGTCGAGGCGATGTCCAAGATCCGCGCCCTCACGAGCGACCACATGGTCGCGTCGCGGCACACCAACGCGCACGTCACCTCGTTCTTCGAGATCGACCTCACGCGCGTCGCGCGCATCCGCCAGAAGAACCGCGCCGCCTTCGAGGCGCAGACCGGCCAGAAGCTCACCTTCCTGCCGTTCATCATCAAGACGGTCGTCGACACGCTGAAGCAGTTCCCCGTGCTCAACGCCGCCGTCGCCGGCAACAGCATCATCTATCGTCGCCAGCTCAACATCGGGATCGCCGTCGCGCTCGACTGGGGACTCATCGTGCCCGTCATCAAGGGGGCGGACGACCTGTCTCTCTCGGGGCTCACCAAGTCGCTCAACGATCTGGCCGAGCGTGCGCGTACTAAGCGTCTGAAGCCGGACGAGGTGCAGGGCGCGACGTTCACCATCACCAATCCCGGCGTCTTCGGTTCGCTGCTCGGCACGCCCATCATCCCGCTCGGCAC
>DASSIC010000357.1:0-2091 GCA_035692325.1 Gemmatimonadaceae bacterium
AGCGCCACGCGCGCGACTAGACGAGTGGGGCGGGACGGTGCACGTCGGTGGCCGTCCCGCTCTCCAGCTCGTACAGGTGATAGAGCTCCACGCAGTAGGCCAGCGCGAGCGGGCCAAGCAGCAGCCCCACGAGCCCGAACAGCTCCACCCCCGCAAAGGCGCCGACGAGCGCCGCCATGGGATGCAGCCCGGAGACACGCCGGTAGATCAGCGGGCGGATGACGTTGTCCACGTTGGACGAGATCACGAGCCCGATCAGCCCCAGCGTGATGGCGGCGCCGATGCGACCTTCGGCGGCGAGCACCGCCGCGCCGGGGAGCCACACGAGCGAGCTGCCGAACACGGGAAGGATGGAGACCGCGCCCGTCACCACACCCCACACGACGGGGTTCGAGAGTCCGACGAGCCAGAACGCGAGCCCCACCGTGAGCCCCTGCGCGAGCGCGGTGACGGCAATTCCCAACAGCGCCGCTTCCGTAACGGACACGAATCGGTCGGCTAGATGATCCGCGCCGGCCTGCGACACCGGAATGCGGCCGCGCACCCGGCGCCATAGAGTCGGTGCGGATGGAAGCAGGTAGTACAGCCCGAGCACGGCGAGGAACAGGTTCAGCACGATGCGCGTCAGTCCTGCCGCCGCGGAGAGGGCCCGGCTCGAGCCCCACGCGACGAGATTGCGTCCCGCGTCGGCGAGCTGCGCCCCGATGTCGAGCGGGCCGATCTCGAGTCGCGAGAGCCGCGCGAAGGCGGTGCTGTCCATCATGCGCTGCAGCGCCGCGGGCGCCTGCTGGATCACCGCCACGAGCAGCGCGATGGCGGGAACCGCGAGCAGCAGCGCCACGCCGACGCTCAGCAGCAGGGCCGTGCGGCGCGCACCGAAGCGCGGCGCGAGGGCACGTTGGGCCGGCGCGACGACCACGCAGAGCATCGCCGCCCCCATGAGGCCTGGCAGGAATGGCAGGCACGCCCACGCCACGCCGAGTGCCAGCAGCGCGAGCGTGATGCGTAACGAACGGGTGGCGCCCGTTCGGCGCTCGGCGTCCGGCGCAGGCGGCTCCGGCGCGGGAGCGTCGGCGCGATAGACGGAGAAGGGAGCGGTCTCGGAGGTCGGCACGATTCACGGTGCCCCCCACCGCGCGGTACCGGTGTCAGGGAATGCGCGACGCCCACTTCCCTCCCCGGCAGCCACACTCCTGCGTGGGCCCTTGGGATGTGACCATGCGCACGAGCGCCGTTGGCGAAGTGCCCCGCGACCGCGATCGGCGGCTGCTGTATGTCGACAGCATGCGCGTCTACGGCGTGCTGCTCGTCCTCGTGATCCACGTGGCCGAGGTGTTCAATCCGTGGGACGAGTGGCACATCTCGAACGCGCAGCGCAGCGGCATCGTGGGCGAGGTGGTGGTGCTCATGGCGCCGTGGATCATGCCACTCATGATGCTGCTCGCCGGCGTGAGTACCTGGTACTCCCTGCGCCGCCGCGGCAACGGCCACTACCTGCGCGAGCGCACCGTGCGCGTGTTCCTGCCGCTCGTCGTGGGAACCCTGCTCCTCGTGCCGCCGCAGGTTTATCTGGAGCGCCGGATGCGGGGCCAGTTCGCCGGATCGTTCGTGGAGTTCTATCCCCACTTCTTCGTGGGCGTGTATCCGACGGGCAATCTGTCGTGGCACCATCTCTGGTTCCTCGCGCATCTGTACGGCTACTCCATTCTCGCGCTGCCGCTCTTTCGTTATCTGCAGCACGCACGCGGTTCGCGGGCGCTGAGGACGGCGGCGCGCGTGAGCGCCGGTCCGGCGGGACTGCTGTGGCTCGCGCTGCCCCTCGTGGTGGAACGTTCGCTGCTCTGGGGGCTCTTTCCCGAACGACATGTCCTGACGAGCGACTGGTCCAATCACGCGCTCCTGTTCGTGGCGTACGTCTACGGCTTCGTGCTGGCGGGCACGCCGTGGCTCGGTACGGTGATCGACGCGCAATGGTCGCGCGCGCTCGTTGCGGCGACGATCGGCAGCGTCGCGATCATGACCGGAGCGTGGGTCGGCCTGCTCCCCGCCCGCCTTCCGCCGCCGTACTCTCTTGCATACCTGGCCTTCTGG
>DASSIC010000358.1:0-7787 GCA_035692325.1 Gemmatimonadaceae bacterium
GGTCGGCGCATCGTAGACATGGAAATCCATGAGGGAGGAACCATGCGACCGATCACTGCACTGCTGTCGCTCGTCCTGCTCGCCGGCTGTCGATCCGCCCCCCCATCGGTGCGGCTCCAGGGGGAACCGGTCGCCATCGCATGGCTCGCCGGCGAGTGGGCGGGCGAGTACTGGGGCGCCGCAACAGGACGCTCAGGCAGCATCTCGTTTTACCTGCCCTCGGGCTCCGACAGTCTGTACGGCGACGTCACCATGCTCACGTCCGCCGGCCGACCGATGACGTCGGTCGATCCACTCGAGCGCCATCGCCTGCACGTGCGATCGGCGCAGTCGCTGCGCATCGACTTCGTGTCGGTGGGTGGCGGCACGGTCACCGGCACTCTCGAGCCATACGTCAACCCGGACTGCGACTGCACCGTCACGACCACGTTCACCGGTCGCATCGCGGGCGACACGATCGACGGTGTCTTCATCACGCGCGCACCCGGCGGATTGCTCCTGGAAGGCGCGTGGCAGGTGACGCGCCGGAGGACGACACGGCCATGAAGCGCACGCTGATCGGACTCGTGTTCGTGCTGCACGGGCTCGCCCACTCCGGACTCGGGATGTGGGCCGTGCCGCGCGGACCCGACTGGTTCGTCGTGCCGATGTGGTGGATGGCCGAGGTCGGATTCATCGTCGCCGGGCTCGGGCTGCTGGGCATTCCCTGGTGCCGGAAGATCTGGGAGCCCGTGGCGGTCGTCGCCGCGCTGAGCTCCATCCTGCTGCTCCAGTTCTTCGGCAGCGTGGCGCTCGCCTTCGGCCTGGTGCTGGACATCCTGATCCTCGTGCACGGTCTGCGATGGGGTGAATCCGCACTGCTGTCGTTCGGACGCACATCTCGAGCTGCACGCATCCCCTCGACGCATCCGCAGCGCCATCGGTTCGCGGTGTTCGCCGCCACCGCGCTCGTGGTGTACGTCGCGCTCGCCATTCCGCTGCGCTCGTGGTACCTCCGATGGGGCACCACGGGTGCCGACCGCGCCGCCGCGCTGCCGGGAGACGAGCGCACTCCGGTGACGAACTATCGCGTCGACCGCGCCGTGACGATTCGCGCGCCCGCCGATTCCGTGTGGCCGTGGCTCGTCCAGCTCGGGCAGGATCGCGGCGGCTTCTACAGCTACGACCGGCTCGAGCGGCTGATCGGAGCCGACATCCGCAACGCGTCGCGCATCCATCCGGAATGGCAGACGCGCCAGGAGGGCGACCTCGTTCGCGCGACGCAGCCGAACTATCTCGGCGGCGTCTTCGGTGCCGAGCCCGGTTGGCGGGTGATCGACGTGGTTCCGCGTCGAGCCATCGTGCTGGACGGCTGGGGGGCGTTCGTCCTCGTCCCGCGCGACTCCACCACCACGACACTCTACGTGCGCACGCGCGGCGCGAGCGCGCCGAGCCTGACCGGCACGCTGATCGCACCGTTCGGCCTGCTCGTGTTCGAGCCCGTGCACTTCTTCATGGAGCGCGGTATGCTGCTCGGGATCAAGGCACGCGCGGAGGGGATGGCGTAGCGTCCGCAAATGCCGGACAGACGGTGGCCGGGCGCCAGGCCATCGTGACGGGTCGCCGCTGCTCCATCTCGCGGCGAGGAGGATGTCATGAAGACGACGCTGGAGCCCACGCTCGTCACCGCCCTGCGCGACGCTGCCCTTCCGCTCGTCGGGACGCCGGAGGATTTCCACCCACTGCTCGACCGCATCGGCGATGCTCCACTGGTGCTGATCGGCGAGGCCTCGCACGGCACCCACGAGTTCTACCGGATCCGTGCCGAGATCACCAAGCGTTTGATCGTGGAGAAGGGGTTCGGCGCGGTCGCGGTCGAAGCCGACTGGCCCGACGCGTACCGGGTGAACCGATATGTCCGCGGTCGCGGCGTGGACCGCGACGCCACCGAGGCGCTCGGCGGCTTCCAGCGCTTCCCGCAATGGATGTGGCGCAATGCCGACGTCCTGGATTTCGTCGGGTGGCTCCAGGCGCACAACGCGGGACGGCCCGTGCGAGAGCAGACGGGATTCTATGGTCTGGATCTCTACAGCCTGCACGCGTCCATGGAAGCCGTGCTGCGTTATCTCCGCGTCGTGGATCCCGATGCCGCGCAGCGCGCGGCACAGCGCTACGCCTGCTTCGAGCAGTTCGGGGAAGATCCGCAGAGCTACGGCTATGCGACGACCTACGGCCTCACGCCTTCGTGCCAGCGTGAAGTCGTGGAGCAGCTCGTGGAGCTGCATCGCTCCGCGGCGGAGTACGCCGCGCGCGACGGTCGCGTCGCCGCCGACGACCTGTTCTTCGCGGAGCAGAACGCGCGCGTGGTGGCGAACGCCGAGCGGTACTACCGCGCGATGTTCGGGGACCGCACCGGTTCGTGGAACCTCCGCGACCTGCACATGAGCGAGACGCTCCAGGCGGTGATCGACTTCCAGCGCGGACAGCGACAGGCACCGCGCGTCGTGGTGTGGGCGCACAACTCGCACCTCGGCGACGCCCGCGCGACGGAGATGTCGCGGCGCGGCGAGCTCAATCTCGGGCAGCTCACCCGGCAGCGGTTCGGCCGCGACGCCGTCCTCGTCGGATTCAGCACCTACAACGGGAGCGTGACCGCGGCGTCGAACTGGGACGAGCCCGCGCAGCGCATGCGCGTGCGGCCGGCCCTCTCCGGGAGCATCGAATCGCTCTGCCATCGGACGGGACTGGGGAACTTCATGCTCGACCTCGCCCCCACCGGTGCGGCCTCCGTGCTGCTCCAGCCGGCGCGTCTCGAGCGCGCCATCGGCGTCATCTACCGCCCCGACACGGAGCGCCAGAGCCACTACTTCCATGCCAGCGTCGCGCGGCAGTTCGACGCGATCCTGCATTACGACACCACGAGGGCCGTCGAGCCGATGGAGCGCACGGCGGTCTGGGAGCGCGACGAAGCGCCAGAGACCTATCCCACGGCACTGTGAGGGACCTATGAACGGCTTCATCAATCGCCGCCAGGCGGGGCGCACCCTCGCCGCCCAGCTGGCCGACCTTCGCAACCGGCCGGACGTGATCGTGCTCGCGCTGCCGCGCGGGGGCGTGCCCGTGGCGTTCGAGGTCGCCCGCGCCCTGCATGCTCCACTCGACGTCGTGATCGTGCGCAAGCTCGGCGTGCCCGATCACCCCGAGCTGGCCATGGGCGCGATCGCCGGGGGCAAGGTCACGGTGCTCAACCGGCCGCTGATGCGCGCACTGCGCGTCGAGACGGCCGATTTCGATCGGGTGCTCGCCGCCGAACGGAAGGAGCTGGTGCGGCGCGAGCATCTGTATCGCGGCTCGCGGCCTCCGCTCACCCTCGCCGGGCGCACCGTCGTGCTCGTCGACGACGGGCTCGCGACGGGCGCCACGATGTCCGCCGCGATCACCGCTGCGGCGCATCAGCACGCGGCGGCGATCGTCGTCGCCGTGCCGGTGGCGAGCCCGCAGGCGGTGGAGGAGCTGCGCGCCGCCGGCCACACCGTGGTCGCCGCGTTCACACCCGAGCCGTTCTACGGCGTGGGTCGCTGGTACGAGGACTTCTCCCCGACCAGCGACACCGAGGTGACGACGCTGCTCGCCGCGGGCTGGCGCCCGCCCACGCCGGCCCAGCCGCACGGCGAGTCCCCGCACGGCGCGGCGCCTGGTGGGAACGCGAACACGCACCACGCCATTGCGCGGTAGCCGCGCGACGCTGAGCGTGCTCACGCTGTTCGGCGTGGGCACGCTCGTCATGTCGACGGCGCCCGCCGACGTCGGGTGCGGGCTGGGTGAGCAGGCACCGGCGATCCAGCGCACCGACAGCGTGCTCGCCCTGCGACTCAACGTGCCCGCGTACCGGCTCGAGGTGCGCGAGCGCGGCGCGCTCGTGCGCACCGTTCGCGTGGCCGTGGGGATGCCGCGCTACCCGACGCCGCGCGGCCGCTACGCCATCGACTACGTCGTGTGGAATCCCTGGTGGCGCCCCCCCGACGCCGAGTGGGCCCGGAACGAGAAGACGACGCCCCCCGGCTGGAGCAATCCGGTGGGGCGCGTGAAGCTGCACGTCACGGGGCTCGTGTTCCTGCACGGATCGCCGTGGGAGACCTCCATCGGCTCCGCGGCGTCGCACGCATGCGTGCGCCTCTCCAATCGCGACGCGATCGCGCTCGCGCGCCTGGTGCACGAGCATGGCTCTCCGTCGGTGCGCGCCGAAACGCTCGACAGCCTCGAGGCCGACACGGCGGCGACGCGACAGATCCCACTACCGTTCGCCATCCCGCTCGACATCGTCTATGAGCCGGCGGAGATCCTGGGTGACGATCTCGTCATCCATCCCGACATCTATCGACTCGCGGGGCGAAGCATGCCCACGATGACCGACATGGCCATCGGCGCCGTGCTGCGCGAAGGGCGCGATACCTCGACGCTCCGCCTGTCCGTGTTGAGACAGGCCGTGCGACGGGGACGCGCGCAGACGACCAGCGTCACGCTCGATAGTCTGCTCGCAACCCACACCGACTCCGCCTCGAGCAGCCGGTCGGCTACCAGCCGCCCTGCGGCTGCAGGACGTTGACCGGATGCTCGAGCAGATGCCGCTCGAACCAGTGCACCGCCAGCTCGGACACGTGATGCAGGGCGCCGGGCTCCTCGAACAGGTGCGTCGCCCGCGGCACGATCTCCATGCGCTTCACGCAGTGCAGTGCGCGTAGCGCATCCCGGTTCAGATCGATCACCGGCTCGTCGAATCCGCCGACGATGAGCAGCGTGGGCGCCAGCACCTCGGCCAGCGCGGCCCCGGCGAGATCGGGGCGCCCGCCGCGCGACACCACGGCGCGCACCACGTCCTTCCGCTCGGCGGCGGCGACCAGCGCCGCCGCGGCCCCCGTGCTCGCGCCGAAGTAGCCGAGGGGCAGCGCGGCCGTCTCGGTGTCCGTGCCGAGCCATGCCGTCGCTGCCACCAGGCGATGGGCGAGCCGCGGAATGTCGAACCGGAAGCGCCGCGATGCGGCGTCCTCCTGCTCCTCGTCGAGCGTGAGCAGGTCGAGCAGCATCGTGGCGAATCCGGCCTTCTGCAGCGTCGCCGCCACCTCCTTGTTCCGCGGGCTCGCGCGGCTGCTGCCGGAGCCGTGCGCGAACAGCACCACGCCGTGCGCGGACGGCGGCACACTCAGATCCGCCCCGAGCGGGACGCCCTCCACGTTCAGCGTCACCGCGCAGTGGTGGATGTCCCGTTCGTTGGCGTGCATGGTGGTCCTCCCGTGCAGGGTGAATCAGAAGCTGATCGCGATCCGGTCGTCCACGCGCGTCACGCCCGGGGCTGCCCACGCCGCGCGCTCGGCATCACGCCGTTCGGCGTACGAGTGCACCGTCCCCTTGAGCGTCACGCTTCCATCATGCGCCTCCACGGTGATGCGATCGGCGTCCAGCTCGGCGCTGCGGCGCAGCGCCTCCTTGATCTTGTTGCTCACGTCCAGCGACGACGCATGCTTCGGCGCGACCGCGATCAGGTTGGTGACGCCCTTCACGCCGGTGAGGTAGCGCACCGTCCGCTCGGCGGCGGCGCGCTGATACTGCCACTCCACGTCGCCCTCGATCGTGACCCAGCCGTCGTGCACCGCCAGCTTGATCTTGTCGTTCGGCACCTGGATGTCCCACTCCAGCGCGCGCACCGCGGCGTGCGCGAGATCGGTGTCCGTGCGCACGAGTGCGCTCGGCAGACGGACTTCCATGTTGTCCACGACCGCCTTGACGCCGCTCAGCCGCTCGGCCGTGCGCAGCGCGAGGTACTTCTCACCGTACGAATCGACGTAGCCGCTCAACGTCACCACGCCCTCCTTCACCGCCGCGCCGAGCTCGGCTTCGCGGATGCTCGGCTCGAACTTGAGCTGATCCAGCACATCTCGCTGCAATTGAGAATCGCTCTTCATCGCCAGGTCCTCCCGGTGGTTCATCTCGAGCGACGAGACACCCTGCCCCGTCCTCGAGAGGATACGGACCGCGGCGCGCGGGGTCTGTCCGGTGAGGCCGGACACGGGGAACGAAGCAAGGCTCCCGGGATGATCACTTCATCCCGGGAGCCTGCCTGCGCTGGTGGTGCCGAAGTTTTCCGGCTCGACATCGTGAAGTGCCACGATCGACTCCGGCTCCTGCCGTGTGGCGGGCGGTTCCACCACATCGTGTCCCGAATTTCGTCGGGGCGACGGCTGCGGCCAGCGACCTCGCAACCGGCTCGTCGGGTCGTGCTCCGGCGAGTTCCCTCCCGGCAGCGTCCTGCCGTTCGGTCGAGCGTCCGAGTGACAACCGCTACTCTCGCGCTCACGAGCAATATCTCGCTGCCTCCGATCGCCCGAAGTCAGGCGATGCCGGACACGCACGCCTGAACTCTGCCGGCCCGAACGGGGGTCCGTGTCCGCCTGTGCCCGACACTCACCGACGTCCCCGCCTGCGATCATTGCGCCACGCAGGTCATTCCGCAGAGGAGGACGATATGACTTCCAGTCTTCGCGCAGGCGTGGCGTGTCTCGGGATCGCGCTCGCACTGCTCTCGTCACCGGCGCCCGCGGCGGCGCAGGACAGCGGGCAGGTGCGACAGCAGTCCCGCCAGACGATGACGGAGGGGATCGCCGCGCAGCTCGGCGCCAAGCTGTCGCCCCATCAGCCGGAGGAGTTGCCGGTCGGCGTGAGTATCACCGCCAGCCTCACCGATTCGGCGAAGATCGCCGCGTTCGGCGCCACCGGCCTGCACGCGGGCGCGCGTGTGACGGTCATGCGCATCGGTCCGGAAAAGGTGCGCGTCGAGATCGACGAGATGGACCCGGTGCCGCTCACGAAGAAGCTGACGCTGCGCATCGACGCGCAGGGCCGGCTGATCCCCCCCACGCCGTAGCGCTGAAGGTGGTGGGTCGCGGCGTAGCAGCCTCGCTCGCGTAGCTGGAGCTACGCGAGCGTCACGCGCGAGCGGCGGCTGTCAGCTCGCGCGTCCCCTGCTGCTCATCCTCCAGCTCCCTCGCCGCGACGGGACCGAGCAACAGCATCGCCCCCTCGAAGCCGCGCAGGATCTTGTCGGCCACGCTGCCAAGCAGCAGGCGCGATGCGCCGCGCCCGCGCGTGCTCATCGCCACGACGTCCGCCGACAGGGTGCGCGCACGCGTCAGCACGATATCCGCGACATGTTCACCCGCGATCGCTTCCGTTTCGATGTACAGCGTCCCATGCTTGCGCCGGAGCTGCGCCGCCACGTCGGCGAGATACCGCTTGGCATCCTCGAGCTGCCGGCGCGTCCCCGCCTCGTCCGGCGCCATCGGGATGCCCATCGACGCGTACGGGCTCACCGCGCGCACGATGGGAGCCACGACGCGAATGAGGGTGTAGCGCGCCGCCTGCAGGTGCCCGAGCCTGATGGCGTCGGGAAGCACGCGTTCGGCGCGTGGCGAACCGTCCAGCGGAATCAGGATGTGCCGAAAGCTCCTCGGCGGGCGGTGCGTCTCCTCGTACTTGGTGGGATGCACGAGCAGCACCGGCACGCTGGCAAAGCGCGCGAGCCAGTCCGCCGTGCTGCCGAGCCACGCGCGGCTCAACCCCGTGCGCCCGTGCGTCGTGATGACGAGCAGGCTCGCCTCGACCTTCGCCACGTGGCGCGCGATCGCGCTCGCCACGGGATCGTCCAGCAATGCGGTCTCGACGGCGATTCCGCCCTCGGTCGCCAGTCGACTCGCGGTGCGTGTGAGATACTCGTTCTCACCTCCGCGCAGCTCGTCGTCCCAGCCGGTCGACGT
>DASSIC010000359.1:0-22147 GCA_035692325.1 Gemmatimonadaceae bacterium
CGAATCGCTGTCGGTGAAGTTCGCTGGACTCGACATCGCCGAGATGTCCCGCCTTCCGATGGGCAAGCTCGCCGACATCATGCGCCCCTTCGCCGACGGCGATTCGCCCGATGAGCGGCGTCTGGCGAAGGATCATCCCGAGAAGGTGATCGTCGCCGAACGGATCGCCTGCGACCTGATCGAGCGGCTGACGGTGCTGCTGGACCTCGGCCTTGGCTACCTGTCGCTCGACCGGAGCACGCCCACACTGTCGCCGGGCGAGCTGCAGCGCCTCCGGCTGGCGACGCAGGTGCGCTCCAACCTGTTCGGCGTCGTGTACGTGCTCGACGAACCCTCGGCCGGGCTGCATCCGGCGGATACGGAATCGCTGCTCGTCGCGCTGGAGCAGCTCAAGCAATCCGGGAACTCGCTGTTCGTCGTCGAGCACGAGCTGGACGTCGTGCGGCACGCGGACTGGATCGTGGACGTGGGTCCCGCGGCTGGCGAGCTGGGGGGAGAGATCCTGTACAGCGGACCGCTCGAGGGACTGCGGCGCGTCGAGGCGTCGCAGACGCGGAAGTATCTCTTCGCGCCCCCGAAGCTGGCCGTGCGCCAGCCACGCGCGCCAAGCGGGTGGCTCCGGGTGAGCGGGGTAACGCGGAACAACCTCCACGACCTCGACGTCGCATTCCCGCTCGGCGTGTTCACGACGGTGACCGGCGTGTCCGGCTCGGGCAAGTCGAGCCTCGTGAGCCAGGTGCTGGTGGAGCTCGTGGCGAGCCACCTCGGCCACGAGGTCGAGATCGAAGCTGGAGACGCCGACGAGCTGGAGGCGGCGGCGCCGGTGACGCTCGGTGGACGGATCACGGAGGGGATGGATGCGATCAAGCGCCTCGTCATGGTGGACCAGAAGCCGATCGGCCGTACCCCGCGCTCCAACCTCGCCACGTACACCGGCCTGTTCGATCACGTGCGCAAGCTGTTCGCGTCCACCAAGGCAGCGCGCGCGCGACACTACGACGCCGGGCGCTTCTCGTTCAACGTGGCCAAGGGGCGCTGCGAGACCTGCGAGGGCGAGGGGTTCGTGATGGTGGAGCTGCTCTTCCTCGCCAGCGTGTACGCCCCCTGCCCCACCTGCCACGGCGCGCGGTACAACGCGAAGACGCTGGAGATCACCTACCGCGACAAGAACATCGCCGAGGTGCTCGGGCTCACCGTGGATGGCGCGTGGGCGTTCTTCGAGGACGAGCCGCACATCCGTCGCGCGCTCGAGGTGCTGCGTGAGGTGGGGCTCGGCTACCTGCGGCTGGGGCAGCCGGCGACGGAGCTGTCCGGCGGTGAAGCGCAACGCATCAAGCTGGCGACGGAGCTTCAGCGCATGCAGCGGGGCAACAGTCTCTACATCCTCGACGAGCCCACGACGGGGCTGCATCCGTCGGACGTCGAGAAGCTCGTCACGCAGCTCGATGGGCTCGTCGAGGCGGGGAACACGGTGCTCGTCGTGGAGCACGACATGCGCGTGGTCGCGGGGAGCGACTGGGTGATCGACATCGGGCCGGGCGCGGGCGACGAAGGGGGCCACATCGTGGCCGAGGGTCCACCCGCCGAGGTTGCCGTGGCGACAAGGAGCCGCACGGCACCGTATCTGGCGCGCTATCTCGCCGACGTCGCCGGTGGTGCAGGTCCTTCGCTTCGCTCGGGACGACAGCGTGTCCGCACAGTGCGGAGTGCCTGAGGGTGAACTGCTAGACGTCCATCTGCAAGGCGTACCGCCGGCCGACGTACATGCCGAGTCCGGTGCCGACCATGCTCAGCATGAAGGCGGTCATGAAGCCGAAGCGGCTGCCGGCGTACCAGCCCGCGTAGCTGCCGATGGTGGCGCCGACGAACGAGAGAAGCTTGGTCATGTGGCACTCCGAGAGGGATCTCTCAGCAGACGAGTGGCGACGCCGCTCGGCACGCCGGAGTGCTACGGCACCTGATCGGTCGCCGCGGAGGCGGACTTCTCCCCTCGGCCGAGCTGCGTCGTCGCGATGTAGGTGACCGAGTCCCACGCGTTGTGAATGCCGATGAACACCAGGAGCAGTGCGGCAGCGGCGATCGCGAACAGGGATGCCGGGTGGCCGAACGCGAGCGCGACGCTGGCCGCCCACAGCGCGGCATAGGCGACGAAGGGCAGTATGACGTGCCACAGCCAGTCCTCGAACACCGGGCTGTAGCCCTCCTGTCGCCTGGCGCGCCGGGTGACGATCGCGACGTATGCAACGCCCGCCAGGCCGGAGATGCCGAGCAGCAGGGCGGCACCGCCGATCGCCCGCCAGGGGGCGCTGAGGGACGCCGAGATCATCAGCGCCGCACAGAAGTGCACGATGGTGGGGGTGCCGAAGGCGTCGATCGTGGCGGTGGAGCTGCGGCGGGACTCCGCGCCGAGCGCCATGACGACGAACTGGAGCCCGGTGAGCGCCGCCGCCGAGGAGCCGACGATGACGTAGAAGCTCTCCCACTGGGAGAACGGCAGAATGGCGTCGGACATGTGCGCTCCTTTCTCGCGTGAAACGACGGGTACGCCGCCACAAGATCGCGCCGCCGAATATCTTTCACCACCGCCGTCGGCGGTCGCACTCAGCAGGAATCCGTCAATGACCCAGGCAACCAATCCGCCCGAGGCCGTTCCAGCCGGCCGGCGACCGGCCGGTCGAGGGCCTCGCGAATGGGCCCGTGCCTTCACCGGCTTCTACCCGCCGCTCGCGCACGAGCTGGCCGATCTCGATCCGATCGCGCGCTTCCTGTACTCGGCGCGCAGCGTCATCCTCGTGATCTCGTTCCAGGCGGCGCTGCTCGCCGGCCTGCTCGCGGCGACCGATCGGCGCTTCCATCTCGTGCCGTTCGCGCTCGTGGTGCTCGCGTACGTCGTGCTGCACGCGATCAGCAACCTGTCGAACGACTACTTCGGCGCGCGGCGCGGCCACGACACCGACGATTCTCCCCGCCGCCGGTACACGGTGCACCCGCTGCTGAGCGGCGCCGTGAGCTCGACGCTGCTCGTGCGCGGCCTGATGATCCTCGCCGTCGTGGCGGCTGCCATCGGCGTGTACTTCGTGCGGCTGCGCGGCTGGCCCGCCGTGTGGCTCGTCGTCGCCGGCGCGCTGCTGCTCTGGGCGTACGACGCCGCACCGCGCGCGCTCAAGGAGCTCGGGCTCGGCGAGCTCGCGGCGTTCGTGGTGTGGGGGCCGCTGATGATCGCTGGCGGCTACTTCGTCATCACGGGTGTCGCGTCTCGCGACGCCCTGCTCGCCTCGATCCCGTACGGGCTCGGCGTGATGTCGATTCTCGTCGGGAAGCACATCGACCAGCGACGCTTCGACGAGAGCAAGCATCAGCGCACGCTGCCCGTGCTGCTCGGCGAGCGGAAGGCCCGCCTGCTCAACCGCGGCGCGGTCATCGGAATGTACGTGATCATCGCGGCGGGCATCCTCGCCGGCGCGATCACGCCATTCGCGCTCGTGGTGCTGTTCGCGGCGCCTCGTGCGTTGCGTGCCCTGCGGGTGATGTCGGAGCCCGCGCCCGCCGAGGCGCCCGTCGGTTATGTGGGGTGGCCGCTGTGGTACCACCGCGTGTGTCTGGTGCAGAACCGGGCATTCGGGTGGTTATATGTGCTGGGGCTGGCGGTTGGGGCACTGCTACCGGCAGTGAGGCTGGGACGCTGATTTCTCAATCAGCGTGCACTGAAGTACATGGTACCAGGTACGAAGTACCCGGACCGACATCCGAGCCACCCTAAAGCGGGGCCGCCCACGCAGTCAGCGCCGGCGCGCGCACGCAAGCATCCGATCATTGGAATGGCTGGCGTGTCGGTCTCGGTACCGAGTACCAGGTACCGGGTACTTCAGTGCGCTCTGTTCCTCACTCATCCACGACAAGTGCCGCCAGCCGCTTCGGTGCGACGAGACGATACGCATCACGCAGCAGCTCGTCGACCTCTGCCCAATCCACGGCGCCGTCCAGATAGACGCCCACCCAGCCGCTCGGCCCCACGTACGGCGGGACGAAGAAGCGCTTGGGTGCGGCCGCGACCATGAGCTGCTGGTTGCCCGGCCCCGCCTTGCACCACACCGCGGGGCGTCCGCCGCTGTGCTGACTGTCCGCCGACGAATACATCGCGAACAGCTTCTTGCGCACGCGGAAGGTCGCGGCGCCCCACGCTTCCACCTCGTGCGCCTCGGGGAGCGCGAGACACAGCTTGCGCACGCGCGTGAGTGGGCGGGGAGGCATGGCGGAACGACAGGCGCTCAGCTCCGGTCGGCGACGAGCGACTTCCGGAACTGCACGACGCGATCGACGATGCGATAGCCGCTGCCGAGGTGCGCGTAGAGACTCAGCTCGTTCTCGAGCAGCGCGTCGGAGGCGATCTCGGTGTACCCCTGCGCGCGCGCCCACTCTTCGGCGGCGTTCAGCAGCGCGCGTCCGTAGCCGGCGCGCCGCACATCGGCGTCGACGTACCACGCCTCGACGTAGCCCACCGGGCTCGTCGCGCAGCCGTCGGCATACGAGCGGCTCGCAACCTCCACGTACCCCGCCAGCCCGCCCATCGGGCGCTCGATCACGAAGACGGCGGCGTCACGTCGCGCACGAATGAGCCGCATGTCTTCGAGATGCTCGTCGCGCGGCGTGGCGGGATCCAACGCCTGGCTCAGACGCAGCCACTCCGACATGTCGTCGTCGCGAAAGCGCCGCACCTGCATCCTGGGCCGAGCGACCTGCTCGGTGCCCATTGCGAGCGACTCGCTCATGGCGTCTTCCGGCGACGAGTCATGTCTTCTCCCCTGGCACGGTGATCCGCGCGAACGGGGAGAATATGGGAGTGGTCCCTCGGTGCCGATAGGGAATGCGAGGTGGCGTCCGCTACCCTGGGCAGCCCCAGGCGGTCGGGCGCGTGGGATCGGGCATCGCGTATCCCACGCGCGGCAGCACTTCGACGCCGACGAGCGCGACGCCCACCAGGGCCACGATGAAGGCGGTCATGTGCGCGCGTCCCGCTCGGCGACGCCACGAGTAGACCATCACCCAGAGCCCACCCACGATGACCGCTGACTCGGCGCCCACGTAGCCGTAGAGTCCCAGCCCGCACGCGCGAGCGTAGGGCCAGTAGTAGAGTCCCGCCGCGAGTGCGATCACGAGGAAGAGCCGCGTCCACGCACCGACGGCTCCGTTCAGCTCATCGCGCCGCCGCACTTCCCGCTCCTCCGCCAGCCGCCACTCGCGCAGCTGCTCCGCCGTCGGTTCAGGCGGCAGCCCCTGAAATTCGCGCTCCACCTTGCGGAGCTCGGTCTTCCAGTCGATCTCGCTCATGCGTGCCCCACGCGTGGAGTCCACGGACGCGCTCCGTCCGGTCACGATGAGGACGGCGGCGGTCCACGCCGGGCAACGCGCGCCGGTGGCAACCCCCTGTTCAGCGGCTCGCCGCGACTACGGGCGCCCGTCGGGCGCCGGGGCGCAGCTCGACCAGGGGCCGCGCCCCGCGCGCTGCATCCAGCGGCGCCCCTCGTCCACGCGCCCGAGCCGGACGAGCGAGCATCCGAGGAAGCCCTGCGACAGCCTGTCGGAGGTGTCGGCGGCCACGGCGCGCGCATAGAAGGTTCTGCTGCCCGCGTAGTTCTGCATGGCGAAGGACGTGGACGCCATTTCGCGCAGCGCCGCGGCGTTCGTCGGGCCCAGTCGCACCGCGGTCACCGCTTCGGCATTCGCCGTCGCGAGATCGTTCACCTCTCGAGCGATACGCGACAGATATACGTGCGGCATCGGATCATTCGGCGCGCTGCGGGCGGCCGCCTGAAACTGCTCGCTCGCCGTCGCGCGCCGCCCCTCGCGATACGCCGCCACGCCCTGCGCATATGCGTCGGACTCGGCGCGCCGTCCTCGCACGGCGAAGACGACCGCCACAATGAGCACCAGCGCTCCAAGCACCGCGGCGGCGATCATCACCAGTCGCTTGTCCGGCGCCGCGGGAACTGGCCGAGTCGGCGGGCCGATCGTCGTCTCCGCGGTGGAGATCACCGCGGTCGGTGCCGTCACCTCGGTCGTGCGCGGCGCTGCGGGGGCGAACGGTGCCATGCCGGCGACAGCCGCCTGCAGCGCGCGACCGAACTCACGCGTCGTGGCATAGCGCCGATCGGGCTGCCGCTCGAGCGCGCGGCTCATCACCGCCTGCAGCTCGGCCGGCCACGCGATGTCCGGCCGCACCTCGGCGAGCGACCGCGCCCGTTCCGTGAGCCGCATGACCATCGACGTCTGCGTGGACTCGGCGGGGAACGGGAGGTCGCCGGTGACCAGGTTGAAGGCGACGAGCGCGAGCGAGTAAAGATCGCTGCGCGCGTCCACTTCCTCGCCGGCGATCTGCTCGGGGCTCATGTACTCCGGCGTTCCGACGACGATCCCCGTGCGTGTCACCTTCTGCGTCGTGCTCCCCGCCGCCTTCGCGATGCCGAAATCCACCACCTTCACGCAGTCCAGCCCATCGCGGTCCTTCGTGACCATGATGTTGTCCGGCTTGAGATCACGATGGACGATCCCGAGACCGTGCGCGGCATCGAGACCCTCCGCGGCCTGGCGAATGATCTCCGCCGCGCGCGCCGGCGGCATCGGTCCCTCCGCCTGCATGATCTGGGTCAGCGTCTTTCCCTCGACGTACTGCATCGCCAGATACACCAGGCCGTCCGGCGTTTCGCCGAAGTCGTAGATGGCAGCCACGTTCGGGTGATCGATCCGGCTCGCGTTCGACGCTTCGCGATTGAACCGGCCGATGGCATTCGCGTCGTGCGCCATGGACGCGTTCATCACCTTCACGGCGGAGCGGCGTCCCATCTTCACGTGCTCGGCGAGATAGACCTGCCCCATCCCGCCTTCACCGAGCTTTTCCAGCACGTGGTAGCGTTCGGCGATCACCGCCCCCACCAGATCGGTGGTCGCGCCCGTTGGAGAGCGCAGCACCGTCCCGTCCTTCGGACAAAACCGCTCCGTGTCGGGATATTCGGCGCTGCAGGTGGGGCAGATCTTCGGGGCGCTCACGTCGTCGTGCTCTCGCTGGCGGGTGATCCGGTCGTCCTCGGAGGACGCCCGGATCGCGCGCGCGGTCACCGGGGCGCTGCGCGCAGCGCGCTATCGTCGCCGGCGCTGCGCGAACAGCCAGTCCTGGAACTGCGGCGACCCGTACACACCGTCCCACACGTTGTGTCCGCCGCCGAGGAACTCGGTATACCGCACGTCGGCACCAGCGGCCTTGAATGCCTCGGCGGCGCGGCGTGATTCGCTCACCGGTACCACCGGATCGGTCTCGCCGTGAAAGATCCACGTCGGCACGCGCGCCAGGCGCTTCGCCAGCGCAGCGAAGGCATCGCCGCCGTCGGCGGGAATGATCGCGCGCGATCCGGGCAGACGCGGGAAGGGCGTCACGAAGCTGCAGATCGGCGCGACCGCAGCCCATCGGGTCGGATACTGGTACGCGAGATTCCACGTCCCGTTGCCACCCATCGAGAGGCCGGTGAGATACACGCGATCTGTGTCGCCGCGGAACTCGGCGAACGTCGCATCGAGCGCGGAGATGGCTGCCTGTGCGGAGGTGCCCAGCCAGAGCGAATCGGTGGGCACCTGTGGAATGACGACGATCGCCGGATAGCGCGCGGGCGTCGCCCGGATGGCCGCCGGGAGGCCGACGTTCGTCTGGAGCAGCCCATCGGCGCCCCGCTCTCCCGCGCCGTGCAGGAAGAGGATCACCGGCCACCGCTGGGCGCCCGTCGCGTACTCCGCCGGCAGGTACACTTGATATCGGTACACCAGGCCGCTCACCGTCACGGTCCGATCGAGAAATCCGGTCTCGACGCGTTGCGCCGGGAGCGTGACGGGCACCTGCAAGAGCATCGCGATCAGGGCGAGGGCTGGTCTCACGGAGGTCCTCCGAACGAGGTCATGATGCGATGTCCACCGTGCCCACGGCAAGCGCGGGACCATCGGTGCGACTCTGGATGGAGACGACGGCGCGCTCGCCGCGCACGAAACGCAGACGAACGGTATCGCCGGGCGCGCCTTCCGGCTCGTGACGGATGTATCCGCGCTCGAGCAGCGCGGCGAGGTCGAGCCGATAGATCCCGACCTGCTGCTCGCGTCCGCGCGCGTTCGCCTTCCACAGCAGCTCGACGTACAGGGGACTCTCCGACAGCCGCACGATGCCATGATAGTGCTGCTGGTTGTCATCCCGTATCACCCACCGCCGGTGCACGGCGCCGGCCGGCACCGCCTCCACGCGCAGCGCGAGCGCGCGCGAAACGTCGAGCGGAAATCGGTACGTCATGCCGGCCACCGGTGACTACTGACGCTTGAAGAACTGCACGGCCTTCTCGTGCTTCTCGGCCGCCGCTCGTGTCTTGAAGGTGCCGAGGTTGCGACGCTTCCCCGTTTTGGGGTTCTTCTTCCGCGAATACAGCCGATACTCGCCACTCTTCAGCTTCCGGATCATCGCGCTGCCTCCTCAGACCGTCGCGCCGTACAGCCGTCCGGCCAGCGCGGAAGCGCCCATCGCGAGCGCGCCCCAGAACGTGACGCGGACGGCACCACGCAACATCGGCGCGCCACCGACGCGCGCCGCCACGGCGCCCAGCACCGCGAGCAGCACGAGCGCGCTCCCGGTCACGAGCAGGCCGACGCTCTGCGGTGACGCCAACGCGGCGACGAGCACTGGAAGAATCGCACCGGCGGCGAAGGTGAGCGCCGACGCGATGGCCGCCTGGAGCGGCCGTGCGGACGTCGCCTCGAAGTGCCCGAGCTCGTCGCGCGCGTGCGCGCCGAGTGCGTCCTTCGCCATCAACTGCGTCGCCACCTCGCTCGCCAGCGCCGGAGACAATCCGCGATTGACGTAGATCCCCGTCAGCTCCGCGTGCTCGCCCTGCGGATCGGTCGCGAGCTCGCCCTTCTCGCGCGCGAGATCGGCGCGCTCGGTGTCCGCCTGCGAGCTGACGGAGACGTACTCGCCCGCGGCCATCGACATGGCTCCGGCCACGAGCCCCGCTACTCCGGCGACGAGAACGGCCGAGCGACCGGAGCCGGAGGTCGCCACGCCGACGACGAGGCTGGCCGTGGAGATCAGGCCATCGTTGGCGCCGAGCACGGCGGCGCGGAGCCAGCCGATGTGCGCGGTGCGATGCCGTTCGACGTGCAGGTGGTGCCTCCACGGCAGCTCGGGATGCGGAAAAGCTGCGCACGGCCGAGGAGCCTGTCCAGGTGGCGCGCGGCGCGCCGACGTCTCATGTTCTGCCCGCCGCTGTGGCGCTCACCCGTTTCCCGCCCGCATGAATCGTGGACTCTACGTCGTGATGGGCGTCGCCGGCTCGGGCAAGACCCGCATCGGCTCGGCGTTCGCCCGCGCGCTCGGCGTGCCCTTCGTCGACGGCGACGACTTTCATCCGCCGTCGAACGTCGCGAAGATGGCGCGTGGCGAGCCACTCTCCGACGACGATCGCGCGGGCTGGCTGCATGCGCTCTCGAGGCGCATTCACGACGCAGAGGTAGAGGGCACGGGGGTCGTCGTCGCCTGCTCTGCGCTGAAGCGGGCCTATCGCGACGTGCTGCGCGAGGGCGCCACGCGCTCGCCACTTCGGTTCATCGTCCTCCACGGCGGGCAGGCGCTGATCGCCGAGCGGCTGGCGCGACGTCGCGGCCATTTCATGCCGGCGTCGCTGCTCGAGAGCCAGTTCGCCACGCTCGAGATCCCCACCGACGACGAGCATGCGTGGATGATCAACGTGGACGCAGCGCCCGAGCGGATCATCGCGGACCTCGTCGCGCGCGCCGTCCAGTGACCGCCGACGCGCGGCTGCTTCTCTACGCGCTGCTCGCGGTGACGGCGCTGATCGTCCTCATCGCGCGGATGAAGCTCCATCCCTTCGTGGCACTCGTCGTCGTCTCCCTGGCGATGGGCGTGGCGGCCGGGATGGCGCCGCTGGCGGCGGTGAAGTCGTTCCAGGTTGGTGTCGGTAACGCGCTCGGCTTCATCGCCATCGTCGTCGGGCTGGGGACGATGCTGGGCAAGATCATGGCGGAGTCGGGCGCGGCGACACGCATCGCGACGACGCTCATCGCGCGATTCGGCGAGCGGCGCGTGGACTGGGCGATGATGTTCGTCGCGCTGATCGTCGGCATCCCCGTGTTCTTCCAGGTCGGCTTCGTCCTGCTGGTGCCGCTGGTGTTCACCATCGCGCGTCGCACCGGGATGCCGCTGCTGCGAATCGGCATCCCGCTCGTGGCGGGGTTGTCCGTCGTGCACGGCATGCTGCCGCCGCATCCGGCGGCCATGCTCGCCGTGGGCGCGTACCACGCCGACGTCGGCCGCACGATCCTGTATGGACTGCTCGTCGGCGTGCCGACCGCGGCGCTGGCGGGGCCGATCTACGGACGATGGATCTCGCCGCGCGTCGTGCTACCGGCCCACAACCCGCTTGCCGCCCAGCTCGAGGGCGACAGCGGAGCCGAGATGCCAGGCTTCGGGATCTCGCTGTTCACGGTGTCCATTCCGGTGCTGCTCATGCTCGTCGCGAGTGGCGCCGATCTCGCGCTCGATGCGGCATCGCCGGCGCGCGCGGTGCTCCGATTCGTCGGCTCTCCGATCGTCGCGCTGCTGCTCGCGCTCCTCGTCTCCTTCTGGTCGCTCGGTTCCGCACGCCGCTTCTCGGCCGCACAGCTGCTCAAGTTCTGCAACGACTGCCTCGCGCCCACGGCGACGATCCTGCTGGTGATCGGCGCGGGGGGCGGATTCAATCAGGTGCTGGTGGAGAGCGGCGTCGGTCGGGCGGTGTCGCACGTGGCGATCGGCTCGGCGGTCTCGCCACTCGTGCTCGCGTGGGTCGTTGCTGCGCTCATTCGCGTCGCCACCGGCTCGGCAACGGTGGCCATGACGACCGCGGCGGGGATCGTCGCACCGATCGCGGCCGCCCTGCCCGGCACGAACGCCGAGCTGCTGGTGCTGGCGACGGGGGCGGGCTCGCTGGTACTCTCCCACGTGAACGATGCCGGGTTCTGGCTGATCAAGGAGTTCTTCGGCATGACGGTGCCACAGACGCTGAAGACGTGGACGGTGGCGGAGACGATCATCGGGGTGGCGGGGCTCGCTTTCACGCTCCTCTTGGCGATGGCCGTCTAAGGAATAGCCGTGCCGCGTACGGCGACAGGCCGTGCCGCGTACGGCGAACGGCCGATACGGCGTGCGGCGAACCGTGCGGCGTGATGCGAGAGGAGATATCACCCCACACGACCGAAGCGCGTGCGGGATGACAGTGCTCGGCACCGGGCAGCACAGCCTTATCGTCGTTGATCTCGAATGGCAGGGCACGAGGGCGCGCCGGCGCGCGCGATCCTGCGCCCTCGATCGCGGTGAGACACGAGGTCAGCCGTCGTTCGCGCTGACCTGCTCGCGCAACTTCGCGGCTTTCATCAGGAGATAGTCGCGCTCCGGCACGCTCGCCGTACGTTCCGCGGCGACGCGATAGTGTTCGGTGGCGACGTCCCGATGGCCCAGCATCTGGTGCAGGTGAGCGCGGACGGCGTCGAGCCGGTAGTGCCCCGCGAGTCGCGCGTCCTTTCCGAGCTCGTCGATCGCCAGCAGACCCGCGGCCGGTCCGTCCACCATCGCCGTCGCGATCGCGCGGTTCAGCGACACCACCGGATTGTCCGACATCCGCTCGAGCGCGACGTACAGCGCGAGGATCTGGCGCCAGTCGGTGTCCTCCACCCTCGTCGCCTCGTCGTGCACGGCTGCGATCGCCGCCTGAAGCCCGTACGGGCCCACTGCTCCCGTCGAGAGCGCCGCCGGCATCAGCGCCAGCCCCTCGTCGATGCGTGCACGGTCCCACAGGGTGCGGTCCTGCTCGTCCAGGGGAACGAGCTCGCCGTTCGGCCCCGTGCGCGCGACGCGACGCGCGTCGGTGAGCAGCATCAGCGCGAGCAGCCCCGCGATTTCTCCATCGTGCGGCAGCATCGCGTGCACGCCACGCGTCAGCCGGATCGCCTCGTTCGACAGGTCCGTGCGCTGCAGCGACGCGCCCACGCTGCTCGAGTAGCCCTCGCTGAAGATCAGATAGAGGACGTGCAGCACGGCGGCGAGCCGTTCGGCGCGCTCGGCGGACGTCGGCATGCTGAACGGGACACCCGACGCCTTGATGCTCTGCTTGGCGCGGCTGATCCGCTGCGCCATCGTCGCCTCGGGAACGAGAAAGGCATTCGCGATCTCCGCCGTCGTCAGTCCACCGACGGCGCGCAGGGTGAGCGCGATGGCCGACGCTGGCGTGAGCGCCGGGTGCGCGCACATGAAGAGGAGCACGAGCGAATCGTCGTCCTCCGCGTCGAGCTCCGTATCCGGGGGTGGCACGAAGGCCCAATCGGCCCACAGCTCCGTCGCCACCGCGTCCTCGCGCCGGCGGCGCGACATCTCGCTCCGGAGCTGATCGGTCAGACGTCGGAGCGCGACGTGATGGAGCCAGCCCCCGGGATTCGCCGGGATCCCATGCTCCGGCCACTGTGTCGCCGCGGCGATGAGTGCGTCCTGCACGGCATCCTCGGCGGCGGCGAAGTCGCCGTGGCGACGGACGACGGCGCCGAGCACCTGTGGCGCGAGCTCTCGCAGCAGGTGCCCGACGGACGACTCGGAAGTCACGCGTCGACTTTCGGCGCGCTCATGACCTGGCGGACCTCGATCGGGATGGAGAGCGACGCGCCACCAGGACCCGGCGCCGCGGACGCCTTCGCGGCGATCTCGTAGGCGCGCTCGGTCCGATCGACGTCGACGATCCACCAACCGGCGAGGAATTCCTTGGATTCGGGGAATGGTCCGTCGGTGACGGCGGGTGCGCCGTTCTTCCCCGCGCGCACGATGCGCGCGTCCGCGGGCGGGGCCAGCCCTTCGGCGCCCACCAGCTCGCCGGCGTCGCGAAGCTCGCGGTTGAGCTGATGCATGAAGCCGATGTGCGCCTGAAGCTCCTCGGGCTTCCACTCGGCCACCTTGTACTGCCCGTTGCCGCGCGGGGCGTGCATCATCAGGATGTATCGCATGGTCGTCCTCCTCTCGTGTTTGGGGCGCCACGGTGGCGCCTGCGTAGAGAAGTCGGAGCCGGCGGCGGGTTCTCTACATGGCGAGTTTGACCAGAAATCGTCCCTCCGACCAAAGTCGCTTGGGTATGAGGATGCGGCAACGACGCCGCTCAGGGTCGTTCGCCGAAGTACATCAGCATGTCCACGTTGCCAGGGGCGTGGCCAAGCATGCGCAGCAGCAGGCTGACCTGCCCGCGGTGATGGACGCCGTGCACGGCGGCATGGTGCAGAAGCTGCCCGAGCAGCATCACCTGCTCGTCCGATCCCCCCAGCGTGAAGCGAACCTCCCGAGCCATGTCCTCGTCACGCAGCGTCGCCAGAAAGGCGCGCATGTCTCGCTCCACTCTCGTCCATGTCTCGATGAGCGAGGCGAGCGTTGGGTACTGCGCAGCGTCCAGCTTTGGGCCGCGCGGCGGCCCGCCACAGCGGTCCAGCCAGCCCCACTCGGCGCTCAGGGCGTGCACCAGCGTGTTCCGGATCGATCCGTAACTGCCGCCGACAGTGCGCGCGAATTCCTCCGGCGTGAGCGGCGCCATCGCCGCGAACAGCCGGCCGTTCGCCCAATAGCAGTAGTCGAAGAGCTCGACGAGATCATCGACGTGCATTGCCGTCATCCTGATCCTCAGCCCTCGCTTTCACGTCAGTCCCTCATCGGAACACGATCCAGAGCACTCCGATGATCACCGCGAGCAGCACCGACGCCATGATGTTCATCCGCCGCTTGGTCGGATCGTCCTCGGCCGCGGTCGATACGCCCGGCTGCCGGATCGTGAGGTCCGCCGTGCGCGTCGGGTCCGGCGGCGCCGTGGCGTAGCTCACGACGACGAGGATCACCGTTGACAACACGAACAGCAGCGCGGCGAAGTGCAGGAAATTGATCGTCGCGAACCAGTACGACAGCGAGCCCGGGGTCAGCGATGCCTTGCCCAGCTCGAGCGCCAGCCGCGCGGCACCGAGCACCAGGCCGGTGAGCAGCGCCGCCATGGCGCCGCTGCCGTTCAGACGGTTGCTCAGCACGCCGAACAGGAAGCAGGCGGCAATCGGCGGCGCGATGTACGCCTGCACGCTCTGGAGATAGATGTAGAGCTGCGGCGACACGTACTTCATGAACGGGATCCACGCGAAGCCCAGGCCGACGAGAATGATCGTCGAGCCTCGGCCGAAGGTCACCAGCTCCGATTCCGTGGCCTGTGGCCGCAGCTTGCGGTAGACGTCCCACGTCAGCAGCGTGGAGCACGAGTTGAACGCCGACGCCAGAGAGCTCATGAGCGCGGCGAGCATGCCCGCGAGCACCAGCCCCTTGAATCCCGCGGGGAGCAGCCGCGTCACGAGCGACGGATACGCCGTATCCGCGGCGCCGCCACGGACGTCCGCATACAGCGCCGCCGCCACCATGCCCGGCAGCACGAAGATGAACACCGGCAGCACCTTGAGGTAGCCGGCGAAGATCGTTCCGCGCCGGGCTTCGGTGACGTTCTTCGCCGCGAGCACGCGCTGCACGATGTGCTGATCCGTGCACCAGTACCACACGCCCAGGATCGGCGCGCCGAAGACGACACCGGTCCAGGGAAAGTCGGGGTGGTTCGACGGCTTCCACATGGAGAAGAAGTCCGCCGGCAGCTTGGCGTGCAGGCCGGCCCACCCGCCGACGTCGTGCAGCCCGATGAACATCAGCGCGGCCGAACCGGTGATCAGCACGACTGCCTGCGCGACCTCCGTATAGATCACGGCGCGCAGTCCGCCGATGATCGTGTACAACCCCGTGACGACGATCAGCAGTCCGGCGCTCGTCCAGAGATCGAGCCCCGTCACGGCGTGCATCACCACGCCGCCGGCGAACAGGGTGACGCTGATCTTGGTGAGCACGTACCCGATCACCGAAACCCAGGTGAAGTACCAGCGCGCGGCCGAGTTGTACCGGCGCTCGAGGAACTCGGGCATCGTGTACACGCCGCTGCGCAGGTAAAAGGGCACGAACAGCCACCCGAGCAGCAGCAGCATGAAGCAGGCGATCCACTCGAAGTGCCCCACGGCGAGCCCGCTCGCCGCGCCGGTACCCGCGAGTCCCACGAGGTGCTCGCTGCCGATGTTCGACGCGAACAGGCTCGCACCCACGGCGAGCCATCCCACTTCGCGTCCGGCCAGGAAGTAGTCCGAGCTCAACACCTTCTCGCGCCGCGCGGCCCACACGCTGATCCACAGCAGCACGCCGAAGTATCCACCGATGACGAGGAAGTCGAAGAGATGGAGGTTGGTCATGGTCCGGGTGGTGGGTGGCTACAGTGCCTTCACCTCTGCAACTGCCTCCAGCATGGCGTCGATGTCCCGCGACAGCGCGCGCACCTCCTGCGTGGCCGACGTGACGTCGGCGAGCGACGACTGCAGCCCATTCGACCGCACCTTGATCAGGTCGAGTCGCAGGTTGCCGAGCGCAAGTCCAGCGCTGTCGAGCTGCCGGGCCAGCGCGGATCGACGCTGCACCAGCTCGTCCAGCGTGGCGCGCTGCCGGCGCAACAGCGCCACGCGCCGTTCGTCCTCGGGCGAGGTGCTCTCGCTCGACATCGCCGCGATCCGCGTATCGAGCTCGCCTGCCTGCCGCGGATCGAGGCTCTGGTCGAGCCGGTGGAGCATCTGCGCCAGCTGGGCGACGCGTGCAACGAGGGCGTCCACCGTCGACTCGAGATCGGGGATGAGGGCGCGGTCGGACTTCGGCAGGTTGCCGGCGATGTCGAGAATGGCCGAGCGGTCCTGCGCGGCGCGGCGAATGGCGATGCCATGCGGACCGTCGAGCACGTCGCGCGGCGCGAGCTTCTCGAGGCGCTTCACCGTCGGCTCCGACGGAGGCGACGGGAACGCCCGCCGCGCCGACGGCATGAGCAGCACGCGACGCAGGCGAAGTCCGCTCTCCCGCAGTGAGCCCCCGCGCTTCCACAGCTTGACCCACATGTACATCGGCACGAGCGGCGAGACGACGAGCGGCGGCACGTCGGTGAACCCCAATACCATTCCCGTCAGGCCAAGGCCCGTGGCTCCGAGCGTCAGCAGCGTGTAGCCGCGCATCGCCTTCACGCGGTCGAGCAGGTTCACCCGACCGTGCCAGAGCCGGAGATCCTCGCGCTGCTCCTTGGTGAGCGCCGCGAGGTGCGGCGGCTCCATCGGAATCCCCTCGGGGCGCGCTTCGGCGACCGGTGCCACCCGCCGCCGGCTCACCGGGCGCGGCGAGACGTAGCGCACGGGCTCGCGCTGCTCCGGACGCCACGGCGCTCCCGCCGGCTCGTTGGCGCGCAGGGCGTCGCGCATCGCGGCCGCCGTGGGCCAGCGGTCCTCGGGTGACTTCATGAGCGCGCGATCGATCACCTCGCTCAATGCCTTCGGCGTGTCGGGACGCAGCTCGGCGATCGGCTTCGGCGCTTCGGAGACGTGCTTGAGCAGCAGCGCCATCGAGTTGGCGGCGGTGAACGGCACACGTCCCGTCAGCATCTGATAGGCCAGCACGCCGAGCGAGTAGATGTCGCTCCGGCCATCCACCTCGCGTTCGCCCATTGCCTGCTCTGGGGACATGTACGTCGGCGTGCCGATGGCGTTGCCGGTCACGGTGAGCCGCGTGCCGGCCTCGATCGCCCGCGCGATGCCGAAGTCCGTGACCATGGCGCGCCCGGTGTCGCCGTCGAGGAGGATGTTGTCCGGCTTGATGTCCCGATGGATGACGCCGCGCAGGTGCGCGTACGCCAGCGCGTCGGAGACCTCGCCGAGCAGCCGGCGCACCTCCTCCACCGGCTGGCGCGGCTCCTTCGCGAGCAGGGTGGCCAGGTTTCCTCCATCCACCACCGCCATCACGAAGTACGCGAGGCCGTCGCGCTCGCCGACGTCGTAGATGGGCACGATGTGCGCATGCGCGAGCCGCGCCGACGTCTGCGCCTCGCGCGTGAAGCGCGCGCGGATCGCCGGATCGTACGCGAGCTCGGGAGGAAGCACCTTCACCGCGACCGGCCGGTTGAGCCGTCGATCCCGGGCGCGGTAGACGACGGACATCCCGCCGCGCCCGATCTCGTCCTCGAGCTCGTAGTGATCCCCGATCGCGGCGACGACACGTTCCTGGAGCGAAGGTTCGAGATCCATGTTCGATTCCCTGTTACACGTTGCTCGTGCCACGCTGCCCGTTCCCCGAGACGGGGTTCGGCCGCTGTAGATACAGCGTGAACGTGGATCCCGCCCCCGGCTCGCTCACGCAATCGAGATCGCCCCCCATGCCGCGCGCGAGCTCGCGGCTGATGGCGAGCCCAAGCCCCGCACCGTCGGTCGTCCGCGTGCGGCTCTGATCCACCTGCACGAAAGGATCGAAGATCGTGCGCTGCTTGTCGAGCGGCACGCCGATCCCGGTATCACTCACCTGGATCGCCACCCGATGCGCCCGCTCCTCGGCCGACAGAGTGATCGCTCCGCCCGGCGGTGTGAACTTGACGGCGTTCGACATGAGGTTGAGCAGCACCTGCGCGACCTTGTCGGCGTCGGCGCGCACGACGAGCGAGCGGTCGCACGGCAGGCACGTGTAGCCCAGCTGCTTGGCGCGCGCCTGGGGCGCGATCAGCGGCTCCACGGCGTCGAGCAGGGCAGACACAGCCACGTCGCGCATGTGATACTCCACCGCCCCCGCTTCCAGTCGCGCAAAGTTCAACACCGAATTGATGACTCCCAGCAGATGATGCTGGCTCATCTGGATGCGCTCGAGGTAGTCGCGGTGCGCCGCCGGCACGGGCTCGGGGACGCCGAGCTGCATCAGCTGGGTATAGCCAGCGATGGCGTTGAGGGGGGTGCGCAGCTCGTGACTCATCATCGCGAGGAAATCGCTCTTCGCCCGGTTCGCCGCCTCGGCGGTCTCGCGGGCCTGCTCGGCGGCTTTCGTCTGCTCGGCCAGCTCCTGCGTGGACGTCTCGAGCTCCTCCGTCTGCGCCTCGAGCTCGGCCGCCTGTTCCTGGAGATCGGCGTTCTGTGCTTCCAGCTCGGCCGCCTGATCCTGCAGCAGCTGGGCCTGCCGCTCCAGCTCGTCGGACTGGGCGCGCAGCTCGTCGCGCTGCGACCGCAGTGCGCTCACGGCGCGCGCCTCGAACGAGGCGGCACGGTAGAGCATCGCTCCGAGCAGCAGCGAGAGCACCGCACCGACGATCGCACCGGCAATGAACGCGATCGTGAGGGTGCGACCTCGCCGCGCCTCGGTCTCCAGGTTGCGCGCGAGCCGAGTGCGTTCGTCCGCGGTCATCTCGTCGAAGAGCACGCGAATGCGGTCCATCGCCGTCTTGCCAAGGCCGGAATCCACCATCCTCAGCGCGGGAGCGAGTCCCGCTTCGCGGCGCAGCCTGACCGACTCGGCCAGCTCGTTCATCTTGAGTCGGAGAAGCGTCTCGAGGGAGTCGAGGCGGCGCGCCTGCGTCGAGTCGTCGCCCACCGCGCGACGCAGTGCGGCAGTGTCCGCATCGAGCTCGCGGCGCGCACGCTCGTACGGCTCCAGGTAGCGCGTCGAGCCCGTGAGGAGATACCCGCGCTGTCCGGTCTCCGCATCCTGCAGCAGCGAGAAGGTCGTCGTCGCGCGATCGATCACGTCGCGCGAGTGACGCACCAGCTGCCGGCTTTCGCGCGCTCGCTGCAACCCGGCGAAGGTGACGCCGGCGAAGACGAGCAGGACCAGCGCAGGGCCGAGCGCCAGTGCCGCCCAGATCGTGCGCGTCCCGGGCGAGCGAAGCCGCGCCACCGGATCCGAGCTGCGGGATGATGTCGCGTCGGGCAGGGACATGAGCGCGGGAATCTCTGTCACAGACGGCCCTTCCGCCAGACTCGGTCGACGAGCGTTTCTGTCCGAGTGTGGCAAAATGACCGGTCGCATTGACGGAGACTCTGGTGATGATCAGCACACCCGTACGGGAGGAAACACCGCATGTTTCCCGGCCGTACGAACACGTACGATCGATGCCGGCCGCGCCGATGCGACCGCCATCTCCATCCACCTCGAGGCTTCATGCGACTCCGCACCATCGCGCCCGTCCTTCTGAGCGCAGCCCTCTATATCCTCCCCGCGCCCGCGCTCGCCGCGACGCGTTCACATACCGACGTTCGCGTGTCCACTCTCGCCGCGTCGCGTGCTGGGCTCTACAATCTCTCCCTCGCCGGCACCGCCGGAGAGCAGCGCGTCGATCTCGTGATCGAGCTCGCGCAGGACGGCTTCACCGCCCTTCTGCTCACGCCGACGCACGAGACCTGGCTCTCCAACGTGAAGTTCGACGGCAGGCGCCTGACGGGCACGGCGCTCACGTCGGCTGGCCGCGGCACGGTGGTGCTCGACGTGAGCAACGCTGGCGTGCGCGGCACGCTCACGGTGGGCGGCCGCACGATCGCGATCTCCGGAGCGCGCGAGCGCTAGTCCTGTCGTCCTGAGGAGCAGAGCGACGAAGGACCTGCACCTGATCTCATGGGTGCAGGTCCTTCGCTGCGTTCAGGACGACGGCTCCCCCGTTCTTCTTCGCACTACTGGCGGCACTGCCCGTGCGGGTCCGCCGGCTTGGGCACATCCGACTTCGGCCGCTGCGGCATGTTCGCGATCGTGAGGGCGGCCGAGTAGACCATCCGCGACACGCGCGCGAGATCGGGATAGCTGATGTACTGCGGCTCGTCCGTCACCTGGTGATAGTCGAGATGCTCGCCTCGCGAGATCGCCATGGACGGGATGCCGTAGCGCGCATAGCTGTAGTGATCGGCGCGGCAATAGTACTGAAGGGGATGGCCCGGCGCGTCGTACGTGTAGTCGAAGGCGAAGGGCACGGGCTCGCGCGCGTTCGCCGCTTCCACCGAGTCGCCGAACTCGCGCGAGATGCGCTTCGCGCCGACGACCTCCAGGTACGTGGCGCTGCCAGCTCCCGTGCCGCCGCGCGGAAAGTCGCCCGGTGTCCCCCGCCCCACCATGTCCTGGTCGATCTCGCCGACGATGGAGTCGGTGGGCACGGTTGCATGGTCGGTGTACCAGCGCGAGCCGAGCAGTCCCGCTTCCTCGCCGGTGTGATTCACGAAGAGGATCGAGCGCCTCGGACGCGCGCCACTCCGCGACATCGCCTCGGCGATCTCGAGGATCGAGACCGTCCCCGAGCCATCGTCGTCGGCGCCGTTGCGGATGGAGTCGAGGCGCGGCGGGTTCACGCGCCGCAGGCTGTCGAGGATCGCGCGAATCGTCACCCACTCGGCGGCCGTCGGCACGCGCGGTGGTGAATCGGCGCCCATGGGCCGAATGACGCGATTGAAGGCGCGCAGCGAATCGTGATCGACCGGGAAGTGGTCGTAGCCGACGTGATCGTTATGGGCGGTGAGCGCGACGTACTGGCCGCGGAGCGCGGCGTCGCTGCCGCGCAGAATCGCCACGACGTTGCGCGCCGCGTAGGGCATGGGCGTGCGCGCGATGTCGAACCGTCCGCTCAACGGCGCACCAGCCGCGCCGGGCGTGAGCGTCGACGGATCGGCGCCGAGGATGCTCGCTGCGGCGCGACGCGTGAGCCAGATGCTCGGCACCACCCCGGCGACGCGGCCGGTGTCGGGCACTGGTCGTCCTTCGCGGAGCCGCGCCACCGTCTCCGCACCGACGAGATCGAGCGCGACGATCGCCAGCGCCGCCGCGCCGCGGAAGCGCGCCGGCGTCTGCGCGCCGCGGAACTGCCGGTCGCGCGGCATGTCGAGCACCACGACCTTCCCTGCCGCCTGTTCGGCCGAAATCCATGTCGTGGTGTCCGTCCCCAGCCCGCCGTAGATCGTGGCGGTGCCGTCGAGCGTGCGCGGGGGCGCGAAGACGCCCGCGGGGAGAAAGTCGCGGCCGACGACGAGGGACGTGGTGCCGGCGCGGAGGGTGGATTGCGGATCCACCGCGGCGCGCCAGAAGGGGACCGTCTGGAACCAGGTGCCGTTCTCGCCGGCCGGCTCGAGTCCGAGGCGCCGGAACTCGCTCGCCACGTACTCCGCGGTCTGGTAGTTCCCGCGCGAGCCGGACTCACGCCCCATCATCGAATCGTCGGCGATGAGGAAGAGCCGCTGCCGGAGATCCTGTTCGGTGATGGCGGCGCTCGTTGCGGAAGCGGGCGATGGTGCGGGCGCGGCCGAGCAGGCGGCTGCACCGAGTGCGGCGAGTATGGCGATGAGATGCTTCATGGTCGGATAGCCGAATGGGTAAAAGCGCATCAGGAGTCGAGATCGGAGGACGAGCTGGCACCGAAGGATTTCTTCCTGCTTCCCTTCTTCGGCGCGGCGCCAGCCGGGCGCTTCGCGCTGGCCTTTGGTGGCTTTCCGCGCTTGACGCCCATTTTTGGCGTGCTGCCGCCGGCGGGGCGCCGAGCGCGTCCTCCCTTTCCACCTTTCATCGTTACTCTCCGCTGACCTCGTGTCCGGCGCCGCGTAGCGCGTCGATCGCTGCGCTCAGCTGGTCGTGCCGGACGAGCAGGTAGTCCGTATCGTAGGTGGCGATCGGGAACACCGTCACTCCCGCCGCCGTGAGTGGTGCTGCAACACCGAGCAGAATGCCGACGAGCAGCAGGTCGAAGGGTCCGACGAGCTTCAGCGCGCGCCAGCCGTCGTGTGCTGTGACACCGGGCGGCACCTGAATCGATGCACACACGACCGACAGCTCGTCGCTCGTGCGGGTGACGGAGAAGAATGCGCGCTGCGTCGCCCACGCCGGCAGTGGTGCGTCGGCGGGCAGCCGGCAGATCGACAGCGGCTCCGGCTGCACGACGATCGCCGTCACCGCGCGCGGATCTCCTCGATCGACGCGATGATATCGCCCTCGAGGATCCCGTCCACGACCTCCATTCCCTCCACGACCTCGGCGAACACGGTGTAGTCGCGTCCGAGGCGCGGGTTGTCCTTGAGGTTCACGAACCACTGGGCGTCGCCGGTGTCGTGGCCGCGCGTGCTCATCCCCACCGTCCCGCGCAGATGAGGAACCGTGCCCAGCTCGTCGCGCAGATAACGTGGGTGGCCCACATACTCGTTGCGCCCCGGACTCCCGCCCTGG
>DASSIC010000360.1:0-2389 GCA_035692325.1 Gemmatimonadaceae bacterium
CCGCGACGACGTCGCGCTCACCTTCGACGACGTCCTGCTCACGCCACGGCATTCGGTGACGCACCCGAAGGACGTGTCCACGCGCTCCCTCTTCACGCGCAAGATCGAGCTCAACGTCCCGCTCGTGTCGGCGGCGATGGATACCGTCACGGAAGCCGAGATGGCGATCGCGATGGCCCGCGCCGGGGGAATCGGCGTGCTGCACAAGAACATGTCCATCGACCGGCAGGCGATGCAGGTGGACATCGTGAAGCGCAGCGAGAGCGGGATGATCATCAACCCATACACGCTGCCGGAGACCGCCTCGCTGCGCGAGGCGAGCAATCTGATGACGCGCTTCCGCGTCAGCGGCGTGCCGATCGTGGATGGCGACGGGCGACTCGTGGGGATCATCACCAACCGCGACCTGCAGTTCGAGAAGAGCCTGGACCGCCCGGTCGCCGAAGCGATGACGAAGGACCGGCTGGTGACGGCGCCCATCGGCACCACGCTCGACGAGGCCGAGCGAATCCTGGCGAAGCATCGAGTGGAGAAGCTGCCCGTCGTCGATGCCGATCGCCGGCTGAAGGGGCTCATCACCGTCAAGGACATCCACAAGCGCCGGCAGTACCCGACGGCGAACAAGGACTCGCACGGGCGCCTGCGTGTGGCGTCGGCGATCGGCGCCGCGGGTGACTATCTCGTCCGGGCCAAGGCGCTGATCGACGCCGGGGTGGACGCCCTGATCATCGACACGGCGCACGGGCATGCCGACGGCGTGCTCGAGGCGACGGCGCGGGTGCGCGAGGCCTTCCCGGACACGCAGCTCGTGGTGGGCAACGTGGCGACGCGCGAGGGCGCGCGCGCACTCGTGGCGCGAGGTGTCGATGCCGTGAAGGTGGGGGTCGGCCCGGGCTCGATCTGCACCACGCGTGTGGTCACAGGCGTTGGCGTGCCGCAGCTGACGGCGGTGTTCGACGCCGTGGAGGGCGCGGGTGACGTGCCGGTCATCGCCGACGGCGGCATCAAGTATTCGGGCGACGCCGTGAAAGCACTCGCGGCGGGTGCATGCAGCGTGATGATGGGGAGCATGCTCGCCGGCACCGAGGAGAGTCCCGGCGAGACATTCCTCCTGGAGGGACGCCGGTTCAAGATGGTGCGCGGCATGGGATCGCTGAGCGCGATGCAGGACGGGAGCGCCGACCGCTACTTCCAGGAAGGCGAGCTGTCGCCGAAGAAGCTCGTGCCCGAGGGCATCGAGGGACGCGTGCCCTATCGCGGTCCGGTGGCGGACGTGCTGTTCCAGATGGTCGGCGGCCTGCGTAGCGGCATGGGCTACGTGGGATGCGGCACGATCGACGAGCTCCGCACCAACACCGACTTCGTCCGGATCACCGCTGCCGGTCTGCGCGAGTCGCATCCGCATGACGTCACGATCACGCGCGAAGCACCCAACTACAGCCTCTGACGCAGTGAAGCGGTGAGGCCGTGAACGGGAGAGGCGGTGATGGCTTCACGGCCTCACCGCCTCACCGTCTCGCCTGTTTCGTGCTTGACAAGCCCGTCCCCTGCAACGAAGTTGTCGCCTTCTTAATCTGTATACAATCCCGTTCCTTCCTGCTACCACCGACGGCGGAGATTCCCCGATGGGTTTGTGGTCGAGAAAGAGTATTGCGGTGCTCCAGCGCGAGGCCGCGGAAGAGGGTGAACAGGGACTGCGACGGACACTGTCGGCGGCGAACCTGACGCTGCTCGGCATCGGCGCCATCATCGGCGCCGGCATCTTCGTCCTCACCGGCAACGCCGCCGCCCAGTACGCGGGCCCGGCGGTCGTGCTCTCCATGCTCGCCGCCGGCATCGCCTGCGGATTCGCGGGACTCTGCTATGCGGAGTTCGCGAGCATGATTCCGATCGCCGGCTCGGCCTACACCTACGGCTACGCCACCCTCGGCGAGTTCGTGGCGTGGATCATCGGCTGGGACCTGATGCTCGAGTACCTGTTCGGCGCCGCCACGGTGGCCGTGGGGTGGGCGGGCAACTTCGTGCCGTTCCTCAAGGAGTTCGGGATCACCTTTCCGGCGGCGTATGCGAGCGCGCCGTTCGCCGTCGACGCCGCGAACAACTTCTCGCGCACCGGCACCGTGCTGAACGTGCCGGCGATGGTGCTCATCGCGCTGATGACCTGGATCCTCGTCATCGGCATCAAGGAGTCGGCGCGGTTCAACAACGTGATCGTGTTCCTGAAGATGGCGATCATCTTCCTGGTGATCGGCTTCGGCTTCATGTACGTGAACACGGCCAACTGGCACCCGTTCATCCCCGCCAACACGGGCCACTTCGGCGAGTTCGGCTGGAGCGGCATCCTGCGCGGCGCCGGCGTGATCTTCTTCGCCTACATCGGCTTCGACGC
>DASSIC010000361.1:0-13178 GCA_035692325.1 Gemmatimonadaceae bacterium
CGTTCGACGCTCGGCGAAGAAGCGCAGCGCCTTGCGCGTCTCCGCGCTCTTCTTCACTCCGAAGATCTGAACGTCCATGCGTGCAAGAGAGATATACTAGAAAGGCGCGGACGGGCCGCGCCCTCGATACTTTCGTCCGTCGTGAACCGCTTCAGCAAGGATACCTATACCCCCGCGTGGTGGGTACCGGGCGCGCATCTCCAGACGCTCTGGGGAAAGTTGGTGCGCCGTGCGCCACGCGTCGCCACCCGCGGCGAGCGGTGGGCGACGCCCGATGGCGATACGCTGGAGATCCGCCGCCTCGATCCGCCCGCACGCGCCACGAGCGAGACGCCTCGCCTGCTCATCCTGCATGGCCTGGAAGGCACCATCCGCTCACACTACATCATGGGTTTGCTGGACCAGGCCAGACGGCGCGGCTGGGCCGCCGACGTGCTGATCTTCCGCGGCTGCAACGGCGAGATCCCTCGTGCCCCTCGCTTCTATCACTCCGGCGAAACGACCGATCTGGACCTCGTCGTCCGCCGGTTGGTGCGAGAGTACCCGACGCAGCCGATAGTCCTCGTCGGCGTCTCGCTCGGCGGGAACGTGCTTCTCAAGTGGCTCGGTGAACGAGGAAGCGACGTGCCCGGTTCGGTGCGCGCTGCGGCGGCAGTGTCGGTTCCGTACGATCTGGAGCAGGGGTCCCGGCAGATCGAGCGGGGCTTCTCTCGTCTCTACACCTTCCACTTCCTCCGCACGCTCCGCCGGAAGGCGTTGGCCAAACTGGCCGAGGAGCCTGGGCTATTCGCCGAGGAGCCATTGAGGTCAGCGCGCACCCTCACCGATTTCGACGATGCAGTGACGGCGCCACTGCACGGGTTCGAGAGCGCACGCGACTATTACACCCGCTCCAGCGCCCGACATTATCTCGGCGCCATCCGCCGGCCTACGCTCATGCTCAGCGCTTACGACGATCCGTTTCTGCCGCGAGCAGTACTCGATGATGTTGCTGGTGTGGCTTCATCTAATCCTTGGCTTCACGTCGAATTTCATGACCACGGGGGGCACGTGGGGTTCGTCGGCGGACGCGTCCCCTGGCGTCCCGAATATTACGCGGAGGAGAGGGTTGGGCGGTTTCTCCAGGAGCAGGTGGAGGCGGCCGCACCGTGCTCGGCAGTTTCATGAAATCCTCGACTGCGCAGTCGGTGCGAGCTCGACATTTGGTTGCACCCAAGCGTGAATTGAACTCAGCATGCTCGGCCGTTCGCTCCGCATCGCCCCACCATTGATCGCGACATCATGAAGACATTAAAGCGTATACATAGGCGGTATTGTGGCGTTGTCCTCCTGCTTGCTACCCTCGGTTGTGCCTCCACGCTGCCACCGGAGGGCTCAGCTCGGACCCCTGCGGCACCGAGCGTCAACACCGAGGACCTGCCCGTCGCTGCCGATGCGACGGCCGACTCCCTTCTCGTCGACGTGCAAAGCGCTGCACCCGAGATCGGTGTGGGGCTCCGCTATGCAACGACGAACAATTTCACGGGAGCCGTGCTCCCGGGATACGAAGCGAATCGCGCGTTCGTCCGTCGCGAGGCCGCTCCGGCGCTCGCCCGCGTGGCCCATCGCGCTGCTGCTGAAGGGCTCGCTCTCTACATCTTCGATGCCTATCGACCGGTTCGCGCCACGTTGGCAATGGTGGACTGGGCCCGGCGCACCGGACGCCTGGATCTCTTCCGCGACGGCTACATCGCCAGTCGCAGTCGCCACAACCTTGGCCTGGCGATCGACCTCACCCTCGTCGATGCTCGGACCGGCGCGCCGCTGGACATGGGCACACCGTTCGACACCTTCTCCAGCTTCGCGCACACGGCAAACGCGAGTGGCGCCGTTCTGGAGCGACGGCTGCTGCTGAAGCGACTGATGGAGGCGGAGGGCTTCGTGAACTACGACCAGGAGTGGTGGCACTACACCTTTGCGGTGTCGAACCCTCTGCGGTTCGACCGCGTTATTCGCTGAACCGATCTTCGCTCGACCCTTCATTCGAGGAGCGTTCCGATGTCTCGCCTGCTGTCTTCCGCCGCCTTGATATCCGTCGGCTCCCTTCTCCTCGCGTCGACCTCAGCCTGCGCGCGCAACAACACATCCGGCGACGAGCACGCCGATCACGCCGCGACCCCAGCCTCGACGGTGGCGTCCGGCGCGATGGCCAGCGATGCCAGCATGCCTGCCGGCGCGCTCGATGTCGCGCAGCGCCTCGCCAAGTCACCAAGACACGGCGAATGGGTGATGGTCCGTACCGGGCCCTCTGACAGTGTGAAGGCGTGGGTCGTGTATCCGGAACGCTCCACCAAGGCGCCGGTCGTGGTCGTGGTGCACGAGATCTTCGGCCTTTCTACCTGGGTGCGCGGTGTCGCCGACCAGCTCGCGGCCGACGGCTACATCGCGATCGCTCCGGATCTGCTCACCGGGAAGGCGGCGGCCGCACCGGGCTCCGATACCCTCACGCAGGCGGTGGCGACCGCCGCCATTCGCACGCTTCAGACGTCCGACGTTCATCGGCAGCTTGCCGCCGTCGGTCAGTACGGCATGTCGCTGTCCGCAGCGGAGAAGACCTACGGCGTCGTGGGCTTCTGCTGGGGCGGTAGCACATCGTTCATGCACGCCGTCGCAAGCCCTCCTGGATTGGGTGCTGCGGTCGTGTTCTACGGCGCCTCTCCCGCCGACAGTCTCCTTCCCCGCGTGAAGGTGCCCGTGCTGGGTCTCTATGGGGGCGACGATGCTCGCGTGGACGCAACAGTGCCCCCCGCCGAAGCCGTCATGCGCTCACTTGGCAAGACTTTTGAGCCACACACCTTTGCCGGTGCCGGCCATGGCTTCCTTCGCCAACAGGAGGGCAAGGATGGCGCGAACCTCTCGGCATCACGGCAGGCGTGGCCGCTGACGGTCGCGTTCTTCCGCAAGCACCTCGGTCGCTGATGTCCGCCATCTATCTGATCGGATTTTGCCTCGGGCTGCTGCTTGGCGTTCGCATCATGTTCTTCGGCGCGGAGCGGCGCCGCGCGCCGAAGACCGATGCGATGCCGCTCCGCCGGTCCGAGCCGGCCATCGCGGCTTTTCTCGTGATGTTCGGCGTCGCCGGCTACCTCCTCACGCGGCCCGGCCGGTTGCCACCCGCATCGGGCTTGCTTGCCGCGCTCGTCCTCGGTGCGCTTTGGGCACTCGTCGTCACGCGGCTCGCCATCGCGACGGCGCGTGTGCAGCCCGAGCACGATCCGGATGATCCGCGTTACGTCCTTCAGGGTCACGTTGCGACGGTCACCCAGTCCATTCCTCCGGACGGGGAAGGCGCGATCGCCTATGGCGAGCTCGCTGATCGTCGATCACTGCGGGCGAGGTCGATCGATGGCCAGGGGATCGACGAGGGCGTGGAAGTCTGCATCGAGCGCGTCGAGGACGGTGTCGCGTTCGTCGAGCTCTGGGCACTGGTGGAAGCGCGGCTCTGAGCTCCGCCACTCCGCATACTGGCATGACCTACGCGTGTGGCGACTTCGCACACGCGTGGGTCTCTGTCGGGAGCGCGTCGAGGAGGTAGCTGTGTCGGACGGCGTGATCTTCGTGGTGGTCTTCGCGGGCTTCTTCGTGCTCCGCGCCGTCGCCGCTACCGTGTTCTTTCTCTACCTGCTGCCGGACGGCGATCACTGTCCCAACTGCGACGCCGTCACGCTGCGCGTCGAGGCCCCGGTGATGAACCGGCTACTGCCGATGTTCCGCACCAGCTGGTGCTACCAGTGCAACTGGCACGGCCTGCTTCGCCGCGGCCCTCTCACTCCGGTCGCGCCCTCCGAGGTGCTTACGAAGCTCCCGTAGCGGGCCGCCCGCGCACGACGATCTCCAACCATTCCGGCCAGCTGCCGCTCAGCTCGAAGAAGTCGTCGTAGTAGACGAGCCCGGCCCCTTCGAGGTCGTCCACCAGACCGCCGAGCGCCTCCACATCGTAGATCGGCCCGAGCGCCACGAGATCGCCGTCCACCTGGAATTCGGCGTCGGTGAGGCCGAGTCGCTCGTCGAGCGTGGCGCGAGTGAGACCCGCTCGCTCGTATGCGGTGCGGCGAATGAACAGCGTTGGCACGCCGTGCGTCACGGGGAGAGCCATGTCTATCTCCGGAAGAACAGTCGCATCACGGACGCGGGCGCTCGAGCGTCGGACCGGTGATGAGCCGGTACATCAGGATCGCCGCGCGTTCGCCAGCCATCGTGAGCGTGTTGAGGTTCACCGACTCCTCGGGCGAGTGCGCCCCGCGTCCCGAGACGCCGAGACCGTCCATGCCGGTGAGATACGGTGCGACGAACGACACGTCACCCGCCCCGCGACTCTCCGGCGGGTCGCCCTCGACGGGCCCGTAGCCGAGCGAACGGCTGACGGCGTCGAACCGGGCCAACAGCTGTGCACCGGCCGCAGTGGGCGGCATGGCGGGATAGCTGTCCCGAAAGGAGATCTCGGCGTCGGTGCCCGGTAGGTGCTGCGCGACGATCGCGCGCATGCGGGCCCGAGTCGAATCCTTCTGCGATTCGCGCAGGAACCGCAGATCGCCCTGCACGACCGTCGTTGGGGAGATGATGTTGGATTTTCCCGCCGCGACGAGTGCCGTGCCGGAGGAATCCCGCTGCACCGACGTCCCGCCCGCCACGAGACCAGGGTTGAAGGTCAGCGTCGGATCGCCGGCGAGCTCGCGGCGGAAGCTGTCGAGAATGCGCGCCATCTCGTACACCGCCCCATATCCGTTCGTGAACACCCCCGCCGAGTGACCCTGACGCGCCGTGACGTTGAGCGTCCATCCGCTCGAGCCGCGGCGGGCGATCGAGGCGCGCGCTGCGCGGCCGCCCTCGAACGCCAGCGCGATGTCGCTGCGCTTCGCCGCGTCGATGAGATCCCTCCGCGCCAGCTCCAGCGGGCTGCCGGCGCTCTCCTCATCGCCGGTCATCACGACGATGATTTGCGCGCCGTCGAGCGCGCCCGTCGCATTGAGCGCGCGCAACGCGGCGAGCATTGCCACGTCTCCGCCTTTCATGTCCGAAGTGCCTGCGCCGCGCGCGATGCTGTCCTCACGGACGAAGCGTTGGCCTTCGCCCTCGAACACCGTGTCGAGGTGACCGATCAGCAGCAATCGCGCACCCTTGATGCCGCGACGCTCGGCAACGAGATGCCCCGCGCGGCGCATCGACACCGGCATGTCCGACCACCGGACGCTGAAGCCCATTGCCGTCAGCTCGCTGGCGAACAGATCGCCTACCCGCCGCACCCCGGCGAGGTTCTGAGTGCCGCTGGAGATGTTCACCGCCTTTTCGAGTAGCGCGATGTCCTCGTCATGGTGCGCGCGGACGTAGTCGCGAACGCGCGATTCGGCCGGCGAGAGCACCACCGGGCCCGCATCCACAGCGGGCGCGGGAGAGGGCGCGGGTCCGCGCGCTCCGCCGCACGCAGCGATCGCGGAAAGGAGCAAAAGGGCGGGAGCGAGGTGCAGATTGCGCATTGGCTCGGGCGTGGGTCGGTGAATGGGATGCGAGCCAACTTACCCTCGAGGCGGCGACGACTCCACCCGTGCGACGCCGCCTCGTCGTACCGCGCTATCTTTCCGGGATGCCGCAGTCGCTTCCCTTGCTCGAGGCCGAGTTCGACGTGCTCGTCATCGGCGCCGGACACGCCGGGACCGAGGCCGCCGTTGCCGCCGCGCGACGGGGTGCGCGGACCGCGCTCGTGACGAGTGCGCTGGAGACCATCGGTCAGATGTCCTGCAACCCGGCCATCGGTGGTGTCGCGAAGGGGACGGTCGTCCGGGAAGTCGACGCCCTCGGCGGCATCATGGGACGCGCCACCGACATGGCGGCGCTGCAGTTCCGCATGCTCAACCGCAGCAAGGGACCAGCGGTGTGGGCGCCCCGCGCGCAGTGCGACCGCGGTCTCTACCGCCGTGCCGTGCGCTCGCTGATCGAAGCACAGCCTCGGCTCGAGACGATCCAGGGTACCGTCGCGCGGCTGCTGTTCGAGGGCGAGCGCGTCGCCGGCGTGGAGACGCTGGAGGGGCGTCGGTTCGGCGCGCGCTGCATCGTCGTCACCACCGGCACCTTTCTCCGCGGCCGCATCCATATCGGCACGACCACGTCGCTCGCGGGCGGTCGCGCCGGCGAGACGTCGGCGACGCATCTCGCCGAGCAGCTCGAGCGTGCGGGGCTCGAGGTCGCGCGCTTCAAGACCGGCACGCCACCGCGCATCGACGGACGCTCCGTTCGCCTCGATGCTCTCGCGCGACAGGAGAGCGAGATCGAGGACTTCGATTTCTCCTGGTCGCATTTCTGGCCGGACGCGCGTCGTCGGCCGGATGACACCACGCGTCATCCCGCACAGCTCCCCTGCTGGATCACCTTCCTCGGCGCCCCGGGCAAGGAGCTCATCGCGCGACACATCGGCGAGTCGGCGATGTACGGCGGCGCGATCGCGTCACGTGGTCCGCGGTACTGTCCCTCGGTCGAGGACAAGATCGTCAAGTTCCCGGATGCGGAGCGCCATCAGATCTTCCTGGAACCTGAGGGACACGACACACGCGAGCTGTACGTGAACGGACTCTCGACGTCGCTGCCGGCACCCGTGCAGCTCGATGTGCTGCATGCGATTCCCGGCCTCGAGGACGCACGGATGACGCGGGCCGGGTATGCAATCGAGTACGACTACTATCCGCCGACGCAGCTCGACGAGACGTTGCAGGTGCGAGCGATTCCTGGGCTGTTCTTCGCCGGCCAAATCAACGGCACCACCGGGTACGAGGAGGCGGCGGGGCAGGGTCTCGTGGCCGGCGCGAACGCCGCAGGTCGCGCGCTCGGCGGCGATGCGCTGGTGCTCGGGCGCGAGAGCTCGTACATCGGTGTGCTGGTGGACGATCTCGTTGCCCGAGGTGTGGACGAGCCCTATCGGCTCTTCACGTCGCGCTCGGAGTTCCGCCTCTCGATTCGTCAGGACAACGCGCTGCGTCGGCTCTCCGCATTCGGGTTGGCGCTCGACATGTACGACGAGCAGGAGCGCGCGATGATCGCGGCACGATTGGCGGCGGAAGATCAGGCGCGCCGCCTCGCCGACGCCACGTCGATCACACCCGACGTCGCGGCGCCTGTGCTGACGGCGGCGGGGAGCGCCCCGCTCGCGCATGCCGTGCGACTCTCCGAGCTCGCGCGTCGGCAGTCCGTTTCGTTGATCGATCTGTTTCGAGCCGCGAAAGTGGGCGTCGAGCTACCCACGGATGCCGTCGTGTGCACGGAGCTCGAGCTCAAGTATGCGGGCTACTTCGAGCGGGAACAGCATCAGGCGGACAAGCTGCGCCGGATGGGGGAATTTCCTCTTGACGCCACGCTGCCCTACGAGGAAATGCTTTCTTTGTCGTACGAGGCGCGTCAGAAGCTGCTCGCGCGGCGGCCACGCACACTCGCACAGGCGTCCAGCATGCCCGGGGTGAGTCGCACGGATCTGCAGAATCTCGTCATCGAGATCGAGAAGCGTCGCCGCGCTGCCACCGCATCGACACGAGGCACCGCCTGATCGACGTCCCGCTCGGCGCGAGTCGTGCGGAGTTCGACTGGTGGCACCGCCGGGTGCCGTGTGCAACGCCAGCGCGGTGTGACGTCTCCCCGCAGCGGGAAGTTCGGCTTCGCTGTACGCAGCGCCCGCTCCAACGGATGCGTCGCTATTTAGTAACTATGTGTGTGTATTTCGACGCTCCCATGAATTCCTTTTTCTCGAAGGTGCCCATGCAACGAATCACTCGTCATTTCGTATCCGCAGCGCTCATCGGCGCTGCGTCGGTGGTACTCGTGCCCGGCTCCGCGCACGCCCAGGGCGGGCTCGTTCCCACCCCGGCGCTCGTGACCTCGGGGCAGGGCGAGGCAAAGGTGGCGCCTGACCGCGCGTCGCTGCTCGTGAACGTGCAGACGCGCGGAGCCACGGCGGCGAGCGCAGCGTCGGAGAACGCGCAGAAGACGCGCGCCGTGCTCGACGCGCTGGCCAAGCTCGGCCTTCCCCGCGAGCAGCTCGGCACCGAGGGCTACACCGTGTACCCCGAGCTGCGCTACGACAAGGATGGCGGGTCGCCAAAGGTGACCGGCTATGTGGTGACGAACACCGTGAAAGCGGAGACGCACCGTGTTGAGCAGGCCGGAGCTATGATCGACGCGGCGCTTGGCGCAGGCGCGAACATGATCAACAGTCTTTCCTTCTACGCTTCCTCGATCGACGTTCCTCGACGCGAGGCGATTGGCTTGGCTGTCGCGAGCGCTCGCGCAGACGCGGAAGCGATGGCGCGGGCGGCTGGCGGTACGCTGGGTACCTTGCTCGAGATGTCGACACAGGGCCCCACTTCGCCTCCGCGCCCGATGTTCGACACAGGGATGATGCGCGCCAAGGTGGCCCAGGCCGAGCCGACGCCCGTCAATCCTGGCCTTCAGACGGTGAACGTCTTCGTCACGGCGCGCTGGCAGTTCGTACCAGGCCGGTAGCTGGCATAAATATTCGCTGATTCGACGAATTGCTCAGAAGAGCTCGCTTATGGCGAGCTCTTCTGCTTTTCCAGAATGTGCCACGTGGCTCATTCGTCCGTCTGTCGCCACGCAAATGTGCCACGTGCCTCTGTTCCACAGTGGAACATGACGCTAGAATTGCCCCGTGCAGCAATTCGAGATCGGATACATTATGGGACTGGTCGTCAGCGATGGCTCCTTCACTGCCGATCGTCAGCAGCCGTACCTGCAGGTGAAGATGCACGCCCGGGATCCGTTCCCGCTCCGATTTCTCTCGGAGCAGTTGGGAGGTCGCGTCTACGGTCCGTACAACCACCAGGGGCGCCGCTACTTCACCTGGTTGCTGCGGGGGCCAGAGCTTCGCAACGCGTTGCCTCTCTTTCGCGACCACCTGCCCGAGAGCTGGAAGCGCGAACAGTTCGATCGCTGGTTCGATCGCCACCGTCAATTCTTCTCGCGCGAGCAGCATTCTGACCGCTCGTCAGCGATCACCGTAGACTCCGACCGATAGGCATTCGTGGCCCGCGTCATCGCGATCGCAAACCAGAAGGGTGGAGTCGGCAAAACGACCACCGCCGTCAATCTCGCCGCTAGTCTCGCGGTCGCCGAGCGAAGGACGTTGCTCATCGACGGCGATCCTCAGGGCAACGCCACCAGTGGCGTCGGCGTCGAGCGCGGATCGTTCGAGCGCACGACCTACGACGTCCTCCTCGGTGAAGCGGACATCCGTAGCACGCGCATTCGCGAGGTCCAGTTCCGACACCTCGATGTGCTTCCCGCGACTCCGGACCTCGCGGGTGCCGAGGTAGAGCTGGTTGACGCCCCGGAGCGCGAGCATCGCATGCGGCGCGCAGTGAATGCCGTTCGGGAGGACTACGACTTCATCCTCATCGACTGCCCTCCCTCGCTCGGGCTCATCACCCTGAACATGCTGGCCGCGGCCGATGCACTTCTGATCCCTCTCCAGTGTGAGTATTACGCACTCGAGGGGCTCAGCCAGCTGCTGAACACCGTGCACCTCATCCAGCACGGCGTGAATCCCACGCTGGGCATCGCTGGCGTGCTGCTCACCATGTACGACGCGCGCCTCAATCTCTCGCGCCAGGTTGCCGCGGATGCGCGCGAGTACTTCGGCGCGCAGGTGTTCGACACGGTCGTCCCCCGCAACGTCCGCCTTGCCGAGGCCCCGAGCTTTGGCAAACCGATCGTCCTCTATGACGTGCAGAGCATCGGCGCCCAGGCCTACATGGCCATCGCCGACGAGCTCATCGCCCGCGAGAAGGCTGCGGCGGCCACCGAGCGTGCGCCGTCGCTCAAGGGCGCAGATGCGGTGGCGGTCGCCCGCGAGGCCACTTCATGAGCGCCGACGCCCCGCGGCGCCTCGGTCGAGGACTCGAGGCGCTGATCTCCACTGCCAAGCAGCAGCGTGAGCCGGCCGTTCCCTCGGCAGAGCAGCAGGTACGCGAGAGCTCCGATCTGCGGCGAGTACGCATTGCCGACATCGCGCCCAATCGCTTCCAGCCGCGGCGGACCTTCACCGAGCCGGAGCTGGCCGAGCTCGAGGCGTCTCTCAAGGCGAGCGGTCTCCTCCAACCCATCACCGTTCGCAGTCAGCCCGGCGGCGGCTGGGAGCTCGTCGCCGGCGAGCGTCGCCTTCGAGCCGCCACCCGCCTCGGATGGTCCGAGATTCCGGCCCTTGTGCGCGATTTCGACGACCGCGCGATGCTCACCCTCGCCCTCGTCGAGAATCTTCAGCGAGCCGATCTCAATCCGCTCGAAGAAGCGGAGGGCTATCAGCGCCTGATCGACGAGTTCGGCCTGACTCAGCAGCAGGTCGCGGATGCGGTCGGCAAGGATCGCACGACCATCACAAATCTGCTCCGCGTGCTCACGCTGCCGGCGTCAATCCGGGCCATGGTCGAACGCGGGCACCTGACTGCCGGCCACGCTCGCGCGCTGCTCCCGATCAAGGATGAGCGACGACAGCTCGAGCTCGCCAACGAAACGGTGGCACGGCAGCTTTCCGTGCGTGAGGTGGAGGCGCGGGCACGCGAGGCGACCGGCGATCCAAATGGCCGGCGCAAGCCGTCGATCTCCGACCGCTCGACACCGGCGCCAACGGAAGGGCGGAACTCCGACCCGGCCGTCCGGCGCATCGAAGAGCAGCTGCGCAAGCATCTGCAGACGGATGTGCACGTGCAGCAGCTCGGGAACGAGCGCGGCGTGGTGCGCATCTCGTACTACAGCGCCGACGACCTCGAGCGTGTGCTGGACGTAGTGCTCGGTAAACAGCGCAGCGATTTCGACTGAGTAAACAAATGCTTAGAGGATCGGTCACCTCGTGGCGTCACAATAATCGCTTGTTTATCAGGTAGTCCACACAGTTGTCAACAGTCTCACAACTGCCGTAATAGCATACTCTTACAAATTGGATGATGCGCAGAGCAGCTCGCATTTCCACGGTTATCCACATCGCCGCCGCAATTGTCCTGTCCGCCTGTGGAAAGGCTGACCGAACGCGATTGGACACGCCCGCGGCTTCCAAGGGTGCGTCGAGCTTCCGCGTCGCGCTACTCACCCCAGGTCCGATCAGCGATCAATCCTGGAACGGGGGCGCATACCAGGGGTTGATGCGGATTCGCGACAGCCTTGGCGCCACCGTCAGTCACATCCAGACAAAGACGCCCGCCGAATTCGAGGAGCAGTTCCGTCAGTACGGCGCGCAGGGATACGACCTCGTGTTCGGCCACGGCTTCGAATTCCAGGACGCCGCCAAGCGCGTCGGGCCCGATTTTCCGAAGACGATCTACGTCACGACCTCCGGCTCGACGAGCGGTACCAACGTCGCCGGAATCGAGTTCGCCTTCGCCGATGCCTCCTATCTCGCGGGCATGGTCGCCGGCAGCATGACGAAGACGAACGTGCTCGGCGTCATCGGCGGGACGGAGCTGCCGCCGGTCAAGGAGAGCTTCACCGCCTTCACGCGCGGCGCAAAGGCAGTGAATCCACGAGTCACCGTCCTCACGTCGTATGTCGGCAACTGGGACGATGTGAGCGCCGGAAAGGAACAGGCGCTCGCACAGATTGGTCGCAACGCCGACATCATCTTTCAGAACGCCGACGCCGCGGGACTCGGAGTCTTCCAGGCGGCGCGCGAAACGAAGAAGGCGCTCGTCATCGGGTCGAATTCGAACCAGAACAGCGTGGCGCCGGAGATCACCATCGGCAGCGTGGTGATCGATCTGCCCCATGCCTTCCTGACCGTTGCGCGCGAAGTGAAGGAGAAGCGTTTCACGCCGCGCGTCATTCGGCTCGGATCCGAGAGCGATGTCATCACGCTGGTCCTCAATCCAGCGCTCCAGTCGCGCATTGCGCCGACGATGCTGCACGCAGTGGATTCGGCGCGCGCCGCGATGCGCGGTGGTACGAGCACGGCCGCGGCGGCGGGACACTAGTATCCGATGACGCCGTCCGCGCCCCTCCACCGCGTCGCCGAACATCTCGACTCGCTCCTGCGAACGGCGGAGATCCCCGACTATGCGGGTGCCCTCAACGGCATCCAGGTGGAGCACGCCGGACCCGTCACGCGCTGCGCACTCGCGGTGGATGCGTCGCTGCGCACGATCGACGGCGCTGTCGCGGCGGGGGCGAACCTGCTCATCGTGCACCACGGCCTCTACTGGGGTGGCGTTCAACCCCTGCGCGGGCGCACGTACGAGCGGGTGCGACGGCTGCTCGTCAACGATGTCGCCGTCTATTCCTCGCACCTCCCATTGGATCTGCACCCCACGCTCGGCAACAACTCGCTGTTCGCGCGTGCGTTGGGGCTGGAGCCGAGCGAGGGGTTCGCGCGATTCCAGTCCATCACCGTCGGCGTGATGGGCGATGCGGATGTGGAGACGCAGCACCTCGTCGACACGGCGCGCGGGATCGCAGACCGGGAAGGGGGCAGCCTCGTGACTGTGGGGGTCGAGGCCGGTCGACGCACGCGCCGCTGGGCCCTTTGCACCGGTGCGGGAGCCTCGAGCGACACGTTGCGCGAGGCGGCGGCAGCGGGCGTGGACACGCTCATCGTGGGTGAGGGACCTCATCACACCGGCGTGGAGGCACAGGAGCTCGGCATCGCGGTGCTTTATGCGGGGCACTACGCCACCGAGACCCTTGGCGTGCGCGCCCTGGGTATGGAGCTCGAGCGCGCGTTCGGCCTGCCGTGGACCTTCGTGCCCGCACCCACTGGCCTCTGATGCGCCCCGCCGCGTGACCGCGCCAGCGCTCGAGCTGACCGGGATCGTCAAACACTACGGGTCCCTCACCGCGTTGGACGATGCGTCGCTCGTGCTGCGACCGGGGACCGTTCACGCCCTGCTCGGCGAGAACGGCGCTGGGAAGACCACGCTGATGCGCATCGCCTTCGGGATGGTGCGTCCGGACGTCGGGCGCATCCGCCTCGACGGTCGTGACCTTCAGCTTCACTCGCCGGCGGACGCCATTGCCGCCGGGATTGGAATGGTCCACCAGCATTTCACCCTCGTGCCAGCGATGACGGTGGCGGAGAACGTCGCGCTGGGTGGGCACGGACTGCTGCACCGGGAAGACGCCGTCGCCGCCGTGCGCCGCATCGCGGACGCCACCGGCTT
>DASSIC010000362.1:0-5101 GCA_035692325.1 Gemmatimonadaceae bacterium
ACATCGAGTCTGTCAAGGATTTCTGCGGCCGATGACTGGACCCACCATACAATTTGTCCGTCACCCCCATCGAGGCGTGTCGCAACGTAATGGAAGAGACAGCTTCGAGCGGCCGCGTCAATGCTCTTCGGGGCGGCCGAAGAGCAGCTCCACGTGCGGCCGGTGCTCCACCGGGGCGATCACGTAGACATAGTCGCCGGGCTCGATGCGAGTGGCCCCCGACGGGGCGATGAGGGCGCCGCCCCGTTCCAGCATGCTCACCGCGGTCCCTTCGGGAAAGGGGATCTCGGCCAGCGTGGCCCCCGCCACGGCGAGCTGCTCGGAGACGAAATACGCCCGCAGCTCGTCGCCGCGCGGGGCGCGGGCATCCACCTCGATCATCGTCACGGGCGGCGGCGGTGCCCCCGACTCCACGCGCAGCAGGCGCGTCGCCCAGGGCACCGTGGCGCCAGGCACCAGCGCGCCGATGACCACGATGAAGAACACGATGTCGAACAGCACGTGGGCGCCGGGCACGTCGGCCATCACGGGAATCGTGGCGAGCACGATGGGCACGGCGCCTCGCAGCCCCACCCATCCCACGTATGCCGAGTCGCGCCAGCGATAGCGGAAGGGGGCGAGGCAGAGCATGGCGACCGCCGGCCGCGCCACGAAGGCGAGAAAGAGCGCCAGCGTGAGACCGAGCGCCGCGACCTGAAGCAGCCGCGTGGGGAAGACGAGAAGGCCGAGCAGCAGGAACATCAACACCTGACTCAGCCATCCGAGCGCATCGTGCACGCGACGGATGCCGACGGCATGCGGCAGCGCGCCACTGCCCAGCGTCATCCCGGTCACGTACACGGCGAGAAAGCCGCTGCCGTGCAGCAGCGTGGTGAGACCGAACGACAGGCAGGCCATGGCGAGGGTGAACGCCGGATACAACCCGGCCGCCGGCAGATGCACGCGCAGAATCAGCAGGCGCCCGAGGCGCGCGATCGCATAGCCCGCCACCGCGCCGATGGCCATCTCGAGCAGCACGTCGAGCGCGAGGGCGCCCGCGGATGGCGTCGTCCCAGCGGCCAGTCCGGCGGTGAGGGCCGTCGTGAGGATGACGGCCATCGGGTCGTTGAGCCCCGACTCCACTTCCAGCGTGAGCCCCACCTTGCGACGCAGGCGCGTGCCGCTGGCGGTGAGCACGGAGAACACCGCGGCGGCATCGGTGGACGACACGATCGCGCCGAGCAGCATGGCCATCGGCCACCCCAGGCCGAACAGGTGCGCGGCCACGGCGACGAGTCCCGCCGTGGCCAGCACGCCGACCGTCGCCAGCACCGCCGCCGGCGCGAGCACCTCGCGCGCCGAGGTGGATGGCGTGTTCAATCCGCCGTCGAACAGGATGAGCACGAGCGCGGTCGTGCCGACGCGGAAGGCGAAGCCGTAGTCCTCGAAGGCGATGTTGCCGAACCCCTGCGAGCCGGCGAGCACGCCGACGAGGAGGAAGAGGAGCGCGACAGGCAGGCCGAGTCGCGCCGAGACGCGGCTGAGCGCGACGCTGGCGGCGAGCAAACCCCCGAACGCGGTCAGCACGACCGCGGTGGCGAGCGGCTCGCTGCCGATCATGCCGCTATCCCTCGCCCCGATCGCGCGCGTGGCGCTCGCGCGTGAGGCGCTCTCCTTCCCGCTCGCGCCATGCCGCGATCTTCGCGTGATCACCCGACAGCAGGATCTCCGGCACGGTGTGGCCGCGATACTCCGCGGGCCGCGTGTAGCTGGGCGCGGAGAGCCCGCGCTCCCAGAAGGAGTCGCTGTATGCGCTGTCGTGGTCGTTCATCGCGCCGGGAAGAAGACGCACGGTCGCGTCGATCACCGCGAGCGCGGCTGGCTCGCCGCCGGTGAGCACGAAGTCGCCGAGCGACAGCTCCTCCGTGGCGAGATGATCGGCGACACGCTGGTCGACGTCCTTGTAGTGGCCACACAGGATCGTCAGCTCGTCGCAGGCGGCGAAGCGGACGGCATCGGCCTGGGTGAAACGACGCCCGCGCGCGCTCATCAGCACGACGGGCCCGGTGGGCGCGAGGGCGTCCACCGCCTCGTAGAAGGGCTCGGGCTTCATCACCATCCCCGCCCCGCCGCCGTACGGCGCATCGTCCACCGTGCGATGGCGGTCGTGGGTGTGATCGCGCAGGTCGATCACGCGATACGCCACCAATCCGGCCGCCGCTGCGCGCGCCGGGATGCTGAGTCCGAGCGGCGCGGTGAAGAAGTCGGGGAAGATCGTGACGACGTTGATCTTCACTCGAGGAGTCCCTCGGGGGGTGTGACGACGATGACGCGCGCCTTCTTGTCCACCGACGCGATCGTGCGGTCGTCGTAGGAGAGCATCACGGTCTCCATTTCACGCGGCGCGACGCGACGCACGTCGATGGCGAGCCCCTGCGGCAGCTCGTAGGTCTCTTCTACTGTGCCGACGGGCTGGCCTCCAATGAGCTCGACGCGCATGCCGAGGAGATCGTGCACGTAGACCTCTTCCTCGTCCAGCGCGGGCAGCTCGTCAGCGGGAAGGAGCACGTAGCGCCCGCGCCAGGTCTCGGCGACGGTGCGGTCCGGCACTTCGGCGAAGCCGACGAGGAGGCCGTCGTTGAAGGGACGGACGCTCTTGACATGCAGTTCGAGGCGGTTGGGGGCGAGATCGCCGGTGGCGGTGCCGGCGAAAACACGACGGCCGGACGCGAAGATCGCGTCCGGCGCGTCGGTGATCGTTTCCACGACGACTTCGCCGCGGATGCCGTGCGCCTTCCGGACCCGCCCGACGATGATGAACGCGGGCTGAGTCATCGGAGCCCGGCCGTTACGCTTCGTCCTTCCTGTTGCCGACCGGAACGGCCTTGGCCTGGAGCTTCTCGGCGAGGCGCGTCTCGTGGCGCTGCTTGAGCAGGCCGGCCTTCCGGAGGAGCGAGCGCACGGTGTCGGTGGGCTGCGCACCGACGTTCAGCCAGTGGTTCACGCGGTCGGCGTCGAGATTGATCGCCTTGTCGCCCGTGCGGGGCTGATACTGACCGACGATCTCGATGAACTTGCCGTCGCGCGGGCTCTTGGAGTCGGCGACGACGATGCGATACATGGGCGACTTCTTCCGGCCCACGCGGCGGAGGCGAATCTTGACGGCCACTGAAAACTCCCTGGCTGAGAACGAACTGCTCGGGCTCATCGCGTACCTGGCATCTCCAGGCCGCACCCGGTCACTACAAACTAACTGGTGATCGGTGAACGGTGAACCGTGATCGGTAACTGCGTCTGACCGTTCACTGTTCACTGTTCACTGTTCACCGTACTACCTCATGCCCCCGAACATCCCCGGCGGCATGCGCATCCGGCCGCCGCCGGGTCCACCACCGCCGGCGACCTTCTTCATCATCTTCTGCATCTCGCGGAACTGCTCGAGCAGGCGGTTGACCTCACTGATCGGGCGGCCGCTCCCCTTGGCCACGCGGGCACGGCGCGAGCCGTTCATCACTTCGGGCTTCTTGCGCTCGGCCTTGGTCATGGAGAGGACGATGGCCTCCATGTGCTTCATGCGCTTCGGGTCGGCGTCCTTGACCTGCTTCAGCATCTTGCTGTTCACGCCGGGCATCATCTTGAGCAGTCCCTCGAGGGGGCCGAGCTTCTCGATCTGACGCATGGCGGTGAGGAAGTCCTCGAGGTCCATCCCCTCCTTGCGGACCTTCTTCTCCATGCGCTTCGCCTCGTCGGCGTCGAAGGCGCCCTGCGCCTTCTCGACGAGCGTGACGATATCGCCCTGCTGGAGGATCCGGCCAGCCATGCGGTCGGGGTGGAAATCCTCGAGCGCATCCGACTTCTCACCGACACCGATGTACTTGATCGGCTTCTTGAGGACGCCGTAGATGGAGAGCGCCGCGCCACCTCGGGCGTCGCCGTCCATCTTGGTGAGAATCACCCCGGTGACGCCGAGCTTCGCGTCGAAGCCCTGGGCGATCTTCACCGCGTCCTGACCGGTCATGCCGTCGGCCACGAGAAGGATCTCGTCGGGCTTGATCGCCTCCTTGAGGCGAACGAGCTCGTTCATCATCTCGTCGTCGATCTGGAGACGTCCGGCGGTGTCGACGAGGACGACGCGGTCGCGCGCGCGCCGCGCCTGATCGATCCCGCTCCGCGCGATCTTCAACACGTCCTGGTGCCCGCGCTCGGCGTACACCGGGATGTCCAGCTGCTGCCCCAGCGTCTCGAGCTGGTCGATCGCGGCGGGGCGATAGACGTCGGCGGCGATGAGCCGCACCTGGCGCCCCTCGAGCTTGAGCTTGCGCGCGAGCTTGGCGGCGCTCGTCGTCTTCCCCGAGCCCTGGAGGCCGACCATCATGACGACGGTGGGCGGAACGGAGCTGAGCTTGAGTCCCTCGCGCCGCTCGCCGAGCATCGTGGTGAGCTCGTCGTAGACGATCTTGACGAGCTGCTGGGCGGGCGAGACGGTGCGGAGCTGCGAGACACCGACCGCCTTGGCCTCGACGCGCTCGAGGAATTCGCGGGTGAGCGCGAAGTTGACGTCGGCCTCGAGCAGGACGCGGCGCACCTCGCGCAGTCCTTCCTTGATGTCGGCCTCGTTGAGGACACCACGCCCGCGGAGGCGCGCGAAGGTCGCCTCGAGTTTCTCGGAAAGCTCGTCGAACATAGACTCTAAACCTAGACTGCAGGCGCGCTTAGGACAACGGGCGCCTTAGATTGCGCGCATGCCGCGTCCCCTCGTCACCATCCTGTCGCCGGTCTACAACCAGGAGCGCTACGTCGCGCAGTGCATCGAGAGTGCGCTCGCGCAGACGTATACCGAGTGGGAGCAGATCTTCGTCGACGACGGATCCACCGACGGCACGCGCGACGTCATCGCGCGCTACCGCGATCCACGCATCCAGGTGATCGCGCTCCCGCACCGCGGGCTCGGCGCCCTGGCCGAGAGCTACAACGCCGCGCTCGCCGTGGCGCGCGGGTCGCTCGTGGGGATCCTCGAGGGCGACGACGCGTGGCCGGCGGACAAGCTCGAGCTCCAGGTGCCGACGTTCGACGACCCGGCCACCTTCCTCAGCTGGGGGCGCGGTGCGCTGATCGACGCCGA
>DASSIC010000363.1:0-2758 GCA_035692325.1 Gemmatimonadaceae bacterium
GAACGACCGCGCCGACCCGTCCATGCCCGCCACCTTCGGATTGGACGACTCCACGACCCAGTACTCGTCCGGCGCATGCGCGCCGCTGCCGTGCCCGAGCCCGAACACGCCAGCGGGCAGCCTGAGCGGCGGCGCGGTGAACGTCGCACCCGGCCACGACCCCGCGAGCCTGGGCCAGAGCAGCGGATCCACTCCCGACGCGCGATACGTCGCCATCATCGCCTGCACGAGCTTGGAGTCCGCCGGCGTCTCCGTCGGATCGTAGCCGCCCGTCATGTTCACCTCGATGTCGCCGAACCCCTTCTTCGCGAGATGCGCCTTGAGCATCGCGAGCGCGTCCTTCGCCGTCATGTCGGGGACGAGGCGCATGTCGATCTTCGCGACCGCGCGGTGCGGCAGGATCGTCTTCCCTCCCGGTCCCGTGTAGCCGCCGACGAGTCCCTCGATGTTGATCGTCGGCTGCGACACGAGGCGTACCTGTGCGTCGTGCCAGTTGTCGTCGGCGATCCAGTGGTCGACGCCGAGCGATTTCTTGGCCGCCGCTTCGTTCTGCTTCGCGATCGCCGACTCGAGGATGCGCCGCTGCGCCGGCGAGAGTGGGCGCACCTTGTCGAACCAGCCGGGGATCGCCGGCGTGTGGCCGTCGGCCTTCACGAGCGTGTTGAGCGCCTGCACGAGATGCCACGCCGGGCTGTCCACCTGCGCGGCGAGGCTCGAGTGGATGTCCTTCTTCGGCCCGCGTCCCCACTTCTCCCCCGACGACACGAGCTCGAGCTCGATGACGCCCTTGGCGCCGAGGTTCACCTGCACCGAGCCGTCGGGATCCTGGTTGCCGAGCGGGATGATGATGCCGACGCACTTCTTGAGCGCAGCTTCGACCTCGGGCTTGAAGACGATCTGCCGGAAGTTGGGCGACCCGATCTCCTCTTCCCCCTCGCACACGAGCACGAGGTTGACGGGTAGCTTCACCCCTGCGCCCTGGAACGCCCTGATCGCGGCGAGACAGGCGACCTGCGGCCCCTTGGAGTTCGTCGCCCCTCGGCCGACGAGCACCTTGCCGAACCCCGGTTTGTCGACGATGCGCGACTCCAACGGTGGCGACGTCCACTCGGCGGGATCGTACTGCTTGACATCGTACATCATGTAGATCGCGAGCGTGGTCGGCGCACCGGCGTCGAGCGTGGCAAACACCCCGGCGTGATTGGCCGACGTCGGCACGAGCTCGACGTGCTGGAAGCCGGCGTCACGCGCCAGCTTCGCCATGTGCTCCGGCCCCTGCGGATAGTTGCGGTTCTCGGCCGCGATGGACGGCAGAGCGATCCAGTCGCGCAGCATCTGGAGCGTGACGTCGTGCTGCGCGCCCACCTGCGCGAGCACGTTGGCCTTGTCGTCGGTGAAGATGAGCGGCACGCCGGGCAACTTGCCGAACGCGAACACCGCGGCGCCGGCAGCGGCGGTCTGGAGGAATTCTCGGCGGGTGGTGCCGGGCGTTGGAAGGTCGTTCGAGCTCGTCGAGTCCACGGGAGTCTCCGTCGTCAGATGGTGCGCTCGGGTCTGAGCGAAAGTGCAGCACCATCGAGGACGACGCCAGACGCTCCGGACTGGCCACTCAGTCGAAGGGACGCGGCCTTTTCTCGATCCGCCCGTTCCGCTTGTTCCGTCGTTTTCGTGCATTCTGGTCAACAGAATCCACGGAACGGGCGGAAACGGCGGAACGAGCGGATACGGCTCCGGCGCATCAATCTCTCACTCGCGACCCCATGGGTCCTTTTTTTTGGTCGCGGAGCCCGCTCTCGTGCACGTAGGCTGATTACGTCTCGGAGCAGATCCGGCACTTATCCGTTCCATCCGTACGATGCGTCCACCCTTCGACTGAGGGCCAGCCACCCTTCACCTGAGGGCCCAGCCAAGGCGGCGAGCCCGCCTTCACGAACCGGTGACGCCGCCGATACTATTGCTCATGGGCACCCCAGAGGGCATCGACGAGCTCCTTGCCGCGCATGATCGCTTCTTCGATCTCTCGATCGACATGCTCTGCCACCTGGGCTTCGATGGGCACTTCAAGCGGCTCAATCCGGCCTGGGAGCGGACGCTCGGCTTCACCCGCGCCGAGCTGATGTCGCGGCCGTTCATCGAGTTCGTGCATCCGGACGATCGCGCGCGCACCCTGGAGCAGAACGCGCGGGTGCGGAGCGGCGGACAGGCGCTCGCGTTCGAGAACCGCTATCTCGCCAGCGACGGGTCGTATCGCTGGTTCCGGTGGAACGCGGCGCCCGATTCCGGGGAACGCCTCATCTACTCCGTGGCGCGTGACGTCACCGCGGCCAAGGAGGCGGAGGCGGAACGCGAGCGGTTGATGCACGAGCTCCAGGCCGCGATGGCGGAGGTGAAGACCCTGCGCGCGATCCTGCCGATCTGCTCCTATTGCCGGAAGATCCGCGACGACGCGAATGCGTGGGACACGATCGAGCGCTACATCTCGCGTCACACCACCACGCTCTTCAGCCACAGCATCTGTCCCGACTGCATGGCGAGCGAAGTGGAGCCGGAGCTCGGCGCGATGCCGCGCGAACAGGCGCCCTAGAACGACACGACGTTCAACACCCCCTGAAGCTTCGGCCGGCCGGGGAGCGTGGATCCGTCCGCGGCCGAGCTGACGTAGCACTGCACCCCCGCCAGCGGCGTGAAAGGCTTCGCGCGCACCGTGATCGTGTGCGTGCCGGGCGACAGCGCGGTCGTCACCGAGAAGCCGAACGAA
>DASSIC010000364.1:0-5576 GCA_035692325.1 Gemmatimonadaceae bacterium
TCGCCAGCCGCGGCGATGACGGTCAGATCACCTTCCGCGAGTGGCACCCTGCGGGCGTGGAGGAATACGGCTACGCGGCTCCCGATCCGCTCGACCCCGACATCGTGTACGGCGGCAAGGTCACGCGATGGGACCGCCGCACCGGTGACGTCCAGCAAGTTGGACCGAAGCCACTTCGCTCTGCCGACTATCGCGTCGTGCGCACGCAGCCGATCGTCTTCTCCGGCGCCGATCCGAGAGCGTTGTACTTCGCCTCGAACGTGCTCTGGAAGACCCGTGACGGCGGCCGGCACTGGGCGCAGGTCAGCCCCGATCTCACCCGTCCGTCGTCGTCCGTTCCGGTCAACCTCGGCGCCTTCGGAGCGGTCGATCCGGAGAAGGGCGCGCACCGTGGCGTGATCTACACCATCGCGCCTTCCTACCGCGACGCGACCACCGTGTGGGTCGGCACCGACGACGGGCTCATTCACGTGACGCGCGACGGCGGCACGCACTGGCGCGACGTCACGCCGCCGGCGCTGCGCGATCGACCCTGGGCCAAGATCTCGCTGATGGACGCCTCGCACTTCGACGCCGGCACCGCCTACGCCGCGGTGAACACCTTCCGGCTCGACGACCTGCGACCGCACATCTTCCGCACGCACGACGGTGGCGCGAGCTGGACGGAGATCGTGTCGGGTTTGCCGAACGGCGACATCGTCAACGTCGTGCGGGAGGATCCCGTGCGGCGCGGGCTGCTCTATGCCGGCACCGAGCGCGCCGTGTATGTGTCGATGGACGACGGCGACCACTGGACGTCGCTGCGGCTGAACATGCCCGCGACGTCGATCCGCGATCTCGTGACCAAGGACGACGACATCGCCGTCGCGACGCATGGGCGGTCGTTCTGGATCCTCGACGATGTCACACCGCTCCGTACACTGCAGCCGGCGACGCTCTCGAGTAACGTCGCGCTGTTCGCGCCGCAGCGCGCCACGCGGGTGCGTTGGAACCGCAACACCGACACGCCCATCCCGCAGGAAGAGCCGGCCGGCGACAACCCGCCCGACGGAGCCATCCTGAACTACTGGCTGCGCTCGAACACCGGCCCTGTCACGCTCGAGATCCTCGACGCCTCTGGCAATCTGGTGCGGCGGTTCAGCAGCACCGATTCCGCTGAGACGCCGATCCCGGGCCGCAACATCCCCGACTACTGGATCCGTCCGCCGCAGCGACTGTCACCAGATGCCGGAGTACACCGCTTCGTGTGGGACCTCCGTTATCCCTCGCCCGCGGTGCAGCGGTTCGAGTATCCCATCGCCGCCATCTACCAGAACACGCCGCGAGAGCCGCGCGGCCCGTGGGCGCTCCCGGGCGCATACACCGTTCGGCTCACGGCGAATGGTCGTTCGGTGACGCAGCCGCTCGTGGTGCGCATGGATCCTCGCGTGAACACGACTGCCGCCGGACTCGCGAGGCAGTTCGCGCTCGCGTCGCAGCTCTCGGCCGCGATCGGCCGTGTCGCGGCCGCGGGTCGCCCCGCACCCGCCGCGGGCGCAACGCCCGGCGCGGGGCGAACGCCGGCCGCGGACAGCCTGAGCCGACTCGCCGGCGAGCTCGCGCAACTCTACGGCGTGGTCGAAGGGTCGGACGCCGCACCGACGCCGCAGACCGAAGCGGCCGTCGTCGATCGCGTCCGTTCACTCGATATGTTGCTGAAGCGACCGTAGTTGTCATCCCGCACGAGCGAAGCAGCATGATGTCATCCGGCACGAGGGCAGCGAGTGTCGGGATCTACTCTCCTTCGATGGTAACGACTTGCACCAACACTCAATGCGCCTACGCATCCTTGTTCCCTCGCTGAGCAGCATCCTCCTGCTGTCGATTGCGGACGTCGCGCGCGCGCAGGTGCGCGCCACCGACGTCTCCTCCTTCGATGCCGCGCGTCTCTCCGGCATGCGATATCGCATGATCGGCCCCGCGCGTGGCGGTCGCGTGACGACCGTGACCGGTGTGAATCAGGAACCGCACACCTTCTACATGGGCGCCACCGGTGGCGGCGTATGGAAGACCACCGACGCGGGCGCGAGCTGGCACAACGTCTCCGATGGCGCCTTCGCTACCGGGTCGATCGGCGGAATGGACGTCGCCGACTCCGATCCCAACATCGTGTACGTCGGTACCGGCTCGGAGGCGATCCGCAGCAACGTCTCCATCGGCAAGGGGATCTACAAGTCGATCGACGCCGGTCGCAGCTGGCGCTTCCTCGGCCTGCGCGACGCGGGGCAGATCGGCGCGATCGTCGTGCACCCGACGAACCCCGACGTGGTATACGCCGCGGTCGTCGGGAACCCATTCGCGAACACGCCGACGCGCGGCGTCTACCGCACGCGCGACGGCGGCGCGACCTGGCAGCGCGTTCTGTTCCTCTCCGACAGCACCGGCGCCGTGGACATCGAGCTGCAGCCGGGCAGCCCCGACGTCGTCTACGCGTCCATGTGGCATGGCGCGCGGCGCCCGTGGACGATCATCAGCGGCGGTGCCGAGGATGGCATCTACAAGAGCACCAATGGCGGCGATACCTGGGCGAAGCTCGGCGGCGGGCTGCCCACCGGTGTCGTCGGCAAGAGCGACCTCGCCGTATCCGCGGCGGCGCCGCAGCGCGTGTACGCACTCGTGGAGGCGAAGGTCGGCGGTGGTCTCTATCGCTCCGACGACGCCGGCGCGAGCTGGAGCCTGATCAACACGACCCCCGGGCTCATCACGCGTCCCTTCTACTATGACAACGTCGACGCCGATCCGACGAACGCGGACGTCGTGTACGCCGGCACGGAAGGTTTCTACAAGTCGACGGACGGCGGTCGCACCTTCCGCACGATGCGCACGCCGCACGGGGACAACCACGACATGTGGATCAACCCGCGCGACGGCCGCATCTTCATCCAGTCCAACGACGGCGGCGCGAACGTCACACTCAACGGCGGGTTGACCTGGAGCAGCCAGGAGAATCAGCCGACCGCCGAGATCTATCAGGTGGCGGTGGACGAGCAGTATCCCTATCGCGTCTACGGCGCGCAGCAGGACAACAGCACGCTCATCGTCCCCAGCCTGCCCGTGGGCTCCGCCGGGCTGGACGATCCGATCCAGAGCTGGCGTCAGGGCCCGGGCTGTGAGACCGGTCCGATCATTCCGCACCGCACCAACCCCGACACGGTGTACGGCGGCTGCAAGGGACAGTTCAGCCGCATGAGTCTGCGCACCGGCCAGGAGCAGCAGCACTGGATCGGCGCGCAGTCGCTCTACGGCAACGCGAACCAGGATCTGCTCTACCGCTTCCAGCGCGTCTCGCCGATGGAGGTGTCACCGCACGACTCGCGCAGCGTGTACTACGGCTCGCAGTACGTGCACCGAACGCGCGACGAGGGCGTCACCTGGGAGCGCATCAGCCCCGACCTCACGGCGAACGATCCGCGCTATCGCGCCACGATCTCCGGCACGCCGATCACGATCGACGTCACCGGTGAGGAAATGTACGCGACGCTCTACGCGATCCGCGAATCGCCCGTCACCCCCGGCGTGATCTGGGCCGGCGCGAACGACGGTCCGATCCACGTCACGCGCGACAATGGAAGGAGCTGGACGAACGTCACTCCGGCGGGGCTGCCGCCGGGTGGCCGCGTCCAGAACATCGAGCCGTCGCCTCGCCGCGCCGGCGCCGCGTACGTCGCCGTCGTGCGCTACCTGCTCGGCGACTTCGCGCCGTACATCTACAAGACCGAGGACTACGGGAAGAGCTGGACGCGACTCACCACGGGCACGAACGGCATCCCCGCCGACGCGCCGACGCGTGTCGTGCGCGAGGATCCCGATCGCGCCGGCCTGCTCTACGCCGGCACCGAGTTCGGGATGTACCTGTCGTTCGATGACGGCGCACACTGGCGCCCCTTCCAGCTCAATCTGCCGGTCACCCCCGTGACCGACATCCGCGTGCACCGGCAGGATCTCGTGCTCTCGACGCAAGGGCGCTCCTTCTGGATCCTCGACGATCTCACGCCGCTGCATCAGCTGCGCGACCCAATCACGGGCGGCGCCGCATCGCTGTTCGCGCCGAGGCCGGCGATCCGCTATCACTACCGTGCCGGCTTCGGCGGCATCGAGGGCGATCGTGGCGCGAGCGAAGACACGCCGCAGTATCCACCCGCCGGCGCGATGCTCGACTACTGGCTCCCGACAGCGGGCACGCCAGTCACGGTCGACATTCTTCGGCCCGACGGCGGGGTCGTGCGCAGCTTCTCTACCGACAGTCTGCGCGACACCACGATGGCGCGCGCCGGCACGCCGCGGCTGCCCTCGCGCGCCGGCATGAATCGCATCGTGTGGGATCTGGCGTACCCGGGACCGTGGAGCGCGAGCGCCACCCAGCGCGGTCGAAACGGGCCGATGGTCGCTCCGGGCCAGTACACGGTGCGGCTCACGAGCGGTGGGCAGAGCACGATGCAGCCGCTCGTCGTGCGCGCTGATCCCCGTGTGCTCAAGGACGGAATCACCCAGGGCGTGCTCGAGGCACAGCTCGCCCACAACCTGCGCGTGCGCGATCTCGTGAGCGACGCGAATGCCGCGGCCGAGGAGCTGCGCGCCCTGCATCGACGCGTCGTCGGGAGCGACAGCAGCGCGCTCGTGCCCGCCGGCATCGCCGCCCTCGAACGGGAGCTCTTCACTCCGCCCGTCCGCTACAGCCGCCCAGGCCTCCTCAGCCACATCACCTATCTCTATAGCATGACCGTGGGCGCCGACCAGCCGATCAGTCGCGACGCGGCGCAGCGCTACACCGAGCTGCGCGCCAGACTCGATGCACTCCGCACGAGGATCCGCTCTGTGAACTGAGCTGTCATCCCGCACGAGCGAGCGGAGGGAGCGAGCGTCGGGATCTACTTTACCGCCGCCGTGGCTGGCTCAATGCGCACAGCTGGCCAATCAACAACATCTTCACCACGGAGGACACTGAGGAGGACAGAGGACCACGGAGGACCGCCGCTCGGGCGCGCTACTCCGTGGCCCTCCGTGTCCTCGGTGGTAAATACAGTTGCCGTTGTCTGTAGTTGTCCACGATGATAAGCGCGGTCAACTTCCAATCACTCGCGCGCGCCGGAAGAAGTCCAGAATCATCCCTGTCGCATCCGGACCCTGCGGCGCCGTGTAGCTGCCGGCAGCCGAGCCCCCGCTCCACGCGTGCCCGACGCCGTCGAGCAGATGCTCCTCCACGGCTGCGCCCCCGGGTGCACGCGCGTTGACGCGTCGCCATTGCGCGACCACGGCCGCGAGGTTCGCGGGCGCCACGACCTTGTCGGCCGCGCCGTGCAGTGCGATCACCGGCAGCGCGCGCGCCTGTGGCCCCATCGCCTCGAGCGCCGCGTCGCCCAGCGAGGTGCCGTCGCCCGGCCCCTGCGCCATCACGCGCAGCGCCGACGCGATGTCCGTCGCCGCCCCCGCGGCGATCCCCGAATGCATCGCCAGCGCCGCATAGCGCTCGGGGTACGCGACCACGAGGTTCGCTGCCATCGCTGCGCCCGCCGACATTCCCACCAGGGCGATCCGCC
>DASSIC010000365.1:0-5009 GCA_035692325.1 Gemmatimonadaceae bacterium
CGTGGCGAAGGTGAGCGGATTGGCGAGCGCGCGCACGCCGCCGTACACGACGGCGTCGAGCGCGCCACCGGCGCCCAGCGCATGGCCCAGCGTGAGCGAGAGATCGCTCTGTCGCACGATCTTGCCGGCGTGCTTGCGCACGGAGAAGGGATCGGCGAGCCGCGGATTGGCGTCGAGCTGCGCCTGCGTGAGCGAACCGGGGCTCTCGGCGTTGGAGACATCGGACACGCGCGCCGCGAGGGCGAGACGTGTGCCGCCGTCGGCGGGGGTGAGCAGGAGCCGCATCGCGCTGCGCGTGGCGCGCTGGTCGGAGTAGTCGCGATAGCCCCGCCCGATCACGCGCGTGATCGACGACGTGTAGCCGACGCGCTCGATCGTGCCGGCGACGCCGGCGGCGCTGATGGTCGGAACATCGCCGCCGCCGACGATGCGCGCGAACGGCGCCGCGTTGGTGAATGGAGGGGCGGCGGACCGCACGTCGATCACGCCTCCCGCGGCGTTGCCGTAGAGCGACGACGCGCTGCCGCGCACGACCTCCACGCGGTCGGCGCCCTCGAGATCGAGCGCATCCACCGGCGTCTGACCATCGGGGAGGGTGAGCGGGACGCCATCCTGCAGCACGCGTACCCCGCGCACGCCGAACGCCGACCGCGCACCGAAGCCGCGGATGCTGACGCGCGGATCCTGCGCCGGATTCTGGCGGTTGGCGAGCGAGACCCCGGGCACGGCGAACAGCAGCTCGTCGACGCCGAGCCGCTTGAGCGCGGCCAGGGAATCGGGGCGCGTGAGGGTGACGGCGTACGGCAGCTCGATCGGCGCGCGCGGACCCTCGCGGGTGGCGGTGACGCGGACGGGAGGCAGGGCGACGCGGGCGCTGTCCTGGGCGCTCATGACGGATGGCGTGAGCGCGATGATAGCGAGGAGGGCGGACTTCATTGCTCAACGGTGGACCGTGAACCCTGAACGGTCAACGGTCAACGGCAGCGATGAGGAAGCCGTGAGCGGTGAGACGGGAGTGGGAAGGTGGGCGATCACGGTCGTACAGTTCCGGCGCGCTAGCGGTGGGCGCTGTCGCGGTCCCAGCGCGCGACCTCACCTCTCCTGGCTCACCGCGCACGCCTTCCTGACTGTTGAACCGTTCACCGTTCACCGTCCACTGTTCACCACGCTATCCAGCGTCGCCCGCACCGCCATCGGCGCCCCGTGCAGCCCTCCGCGCCGCACCCACAGGAGCCGTCCGTCGCCGGAGATGAGGTAGGTCTCCGGAACGCCCACCGCCTGGAAGCGCTTCTGCACGACGCCGGCGGGATCGTGCGCGACGGCGAATGGAAGATGCTCCGACTCCACGAAGCGCCGCACGCGCGTGCCGTCACCGACGTCGACGCTCACGGCGAGCACCCGCACCCCGCGCGGCGCGTACTCGCGGTCGAGGGTGGCGAGATCGGCCATCTCCTCGCGGCACGACGTGCACCAGGTGGCCCACACGTTCAGCAGCACCGGCTGCCCCGCGCTCACGCGCACCGAGTCACCGGCGAGGGTGCGGACCGCATACGCCGGCGCCGAATCACCGACGACGAGAGGCCGGAAGGGCGCGTCGCGCGGGGGCGTCGAACAGCCTGCCGCGAGCACCACGACCACCGCAACGATGGCGCGCGTCATTCCAGCGTCCCCCGGCGCACGAGCACACGCGCGGCACCCACCACGCCGAGCGGCATCGCGTGCGGTCCGGCCATCTTCGTGTGGGTGTCGTGTGCCGCCGCGTCGGCAACGCTCTCCTCCGACCACGCCACGGCGACGCGTTCCTTCGACGCGGCCACGACGGGGAATCCCGCCGCGTGCCCGCTGTCGCTCAGCGTAGCGGGTGCGCTCCATCTCTCGCCGCCATCCTTCGACACGCGCACGACGATGCGAGGCGTGGCGAGGGTGCCGTCGTCCCACGCGGCGATCAGGCGCTCCTGCCCACCGAGTGCAAGCTGCACATGTGCCGGCCGCGAGAACTCGGCGACGCCGAGCGGCATCGGCATGGAGAAGGTCTGTGCACCATCGTCAGAGCGCGCGTACCACACGCCGGCCCCGCCCTGCTTGCCCGACCACCAGGCGATGTGCACGCGCCCCTCGCCATCCACCTGGAGCGACGGGCCAGCGTGCGGACAGCCGTCGAACACCCAGCCGTCGCGCTGTGCGCGCACCGGCTCGCTCCACGTCGCCCCGTGGTCGGCCGATCGCGCGACGACGACCTCACGCACGTTGCCGGGGAAGACGCGCCGCCATGCGAGGTACAGGGTGCCATCGGGGCCCGACGCCATGGTCGTGCGGCAGCAGGGACACGCCTCGCCCGTCGTGACGCGCACGTTCGGCATCCAGGTGCGTCCGCCATCGGTGCTGCGCGTCATGAACACGGTGGACCTGCCGGTGCGGCCGTCGAGCCAGGAGGCATACAGCCCGCCGTCCGGCGCGGCGTACAGCGCGTGGAAGTTGTGCGAGCCGAACGCCGAATCGTCGGTCACGGTGACGGGTGCGCTCCACGTCGCACCCTTGTCGACGGAGCGAACGAAGCGCAGCGCGCTGGCGGGAAAGCGGCGGCCGGGCACGAGCTTGGCCACGACGTACAGCGCGTTGAGCGCACCGTCCGGCGACCACGCGAGCTTGGGCGGCGACTCGCCGTGCGGCTCGACGGGGCCGAGCGAATCGCGCAGCTGCACGATGCGCCCGTCGCCGACGCGCACGTTCAGGCGGCCGTCGCTCCCCCCTTCGGGCGCGGTGATCCACGCGGCCGCCTCGGCCGCGTCGCGCGAGACGGCGAACATGGGCGCGGTGCCGACGTCGCCGCCCGGCGCGAGCTGCTCGGCATCGCGAAAGCGTGGGGCATCATTGCGCGCGCAGGCGGCGAGGGCGAGTAGCAGGGCAAGAGAGAGAAGTCTCATGTGGAGTCGTGAACCTCAGGAGTCAGGAAGGCGTGAGCGATCAGCTGTGAGCGGTGAGGTGCGAGCTGGGACTGCGACAGCACTCACGCTTGCGCGTTGGAGCTGTACGATCTTGATCTTCCACCTCTCTCGCTCCCGTCTGACCGCTCACGGCTTGCTGATGGCTGAGCCCCGCCACAATACCGAACGATTCCATCGCCGGGCTCACCACGAAGCCTTGAGCCCGACGTACGCCGACCTGGGCGCGCCGGGTGTGATCTGATCCTTCTGGAAGGCGTCGTACGTCACCAGCTCCGCGTACGCGCTGTTGGCGAGGTTCGTCACCCGCGCGAATAGCTCGGTGCGTGCCGAGATGCTGCTGCTCGCGTGCAGGTTGAGCAGCTCGTAGCCGGCGTAGCTGTGGGAGTTCGCGGGATCGGTGGCGTAGCCGCCGGTGTGCGACCACTCCACGGCGACACGTCCGCCGCGCAACGCGATCGGCGACCAGGCGAGGAAGACGTTGCCGAGGTCGCGCGGTGCGTTCTCGATGAGATTGCCGGAGTACGACACCGCGGCCGTCGTGGGCGTGGCCGACTGCGGCGTCCACTCCACGTACGTTTGCCGCGAGACCGACCAGCTCGCGTCGAGCCGCAATGCACTCGTGAGCGCCGCGCTCGCGCCGGCCTCGACGCCACGATGCCGGGTGCGGCCGGCGTTGTTCGCCTCGCGGGTGTTGCTGGCCGTGACGTAGGTGATGATGTCGTCGCGCACGAGCATGTCGTACGCCGAGAGCTGCCAGGTGGCACGCCAGCCGAGCCGGCCGCGCAACCCGATCTCGAACGCGTCGACCTTCACCGGCGCGAGGTCCACCGTGTTCGCGGCGGAGTTCTGCTGGAAGAGCTGTCCCTGCGACGGTGCGCGGAAGCCGTGGCGGTACGACGCGAACACGCTGGTCGCAGAATCCAGCGCGAGAGTGGCGCCGAGCTTGGGGCTCAGATGTGCGTAGGAGCGTGTCGTGTTGGCGGGGCGGCGGTGCGCACCGGTATCCAGCGGCGCGAGACGCGAGCTGTATGAATAGCCGCTGAAGTCCAGACGAAGTCCCGCGTCCATGCGAAGCGCGCCCAGAAGCGCGCCCTTCCGGGTAAAGGGTGACGCTTCGGCGTGCAGGTACGGCGACGCGTTGCGATAGGTGACGTCGTAGTCGTACTGCGTCTCGCCGGTGGTGTACGAGGTGAAGGCGCGGGCCGCGCCGGTGCGCGTCACGACGGCGCGCTGAGCGAGGAAGCTGCCCGGGCTCACCTCGGCGTCGGCGCCGGCGATGAGGCGTGCGCGCCACGGCGCCAAGTCACGGCGATATTTCGTGAGCACACCGGCCGACGTGTTCTTCGTGTCCCACGTCTGTGGATCGTAGGTGAGCTGCCATGATGGAAGGAGCTGCATGTCGTCGTACCGCGCATAGGGCGTCACGCTCCAGAGCGACGGTCCGGATTCGCGCTCGATTGCCGTCGACGCACGGAGCGCCTTCACGCGACGGTACGCGATGGGCGCCAGGTTGAGCGCGCGGCTCGTGTCGAACAGCGCGGTGCTGAGCGCAGGCACGTCCTGCTGGTCGACGTGCGAGCCGGTGATCACGGTACGCGCCGTCCAGCCGTCGTCGCCGGTATGATCCCAGCGCACGGTGCCGCTCTGCCGCTCGAACGGCGCCTGCTGCTTCCAGTTCTCGCTGCGTGTGACGTTGAGGTCGGCGCGCACCCCGTCGCTGCCGCGCGTGCCGCCGCCGGAGACGAGCATGCGGCCGTAGCCATACGCACCGCCCTCCAGGCTCGCCTCGAGGCTTGGGGTGAGCGGAGCGGGACGGGTGAGGACGTTCACGACGCCGCCGATCGCGTCGCTTCCATACAGTGCGGTGCCCGGGCCCTTGAGCACCTCGATCCCCGCTGCCTGCGGGATGTTGACCTCGTAGAGCGCGTTGTGATTGAAGAAGCCGGTCGCGCGCGTCGGGATGCCGTCCTCGAGATAGAGGTACATCGGCTTCGTGGTGATCGGCTGGCGCATTGACATGCTGTGCCCCTCGCCGGACAGCTCGGAGACGTGCACGCCCGGGAT
>DASSIC010000366.1:0-2200 GCA_035692325.1 Gemmatimonadaceae bacterium
GCGCGGAAGGCTTCGTCGAAGGCGTCGTCGGCGTCGCCCGACAGCACGACGGCCGGCACCACGCCGGTGTACGAATCGCGCTTGAGTCGCCGGCAGGCTTCGTAGACCACGTCGGGGGCGGTGCGCGCATCGAAGGCGACCACGCGCGGACGGCCCCGAAGGGACACGGCCATCAGGTCGTCGACATGGCGGATGGTCAACACGACGTCCGCCTGCCGCGCGAGCCACTCGGTCAGCGCGGTAGGCGGCGTGGCGTCGTCCGGAGAGAAAAGGATGGCGCTATTCTTGACCACGCAGGGGCCCGACCGGGGTGGAAGCGCAAAGATAGGGCGCGCGAAAGGTCAAGTCAAACCGCGACGCCGCTGGAAGTTGCGCCATTTTCACGACGGCGCACGGTCGATCAGAAATAGTAGAACGCCACCGCCAGCATGCCGTACACGAGCAACAGGAATGCGCCCTCGAGCCAGTTGGACTCGGCGTCGCGCACCACCGTGTTCGCCACCGCGACTGCGAGTGCGACCGCAACCACTTCGAACGCCGAGAAGGCCAGGTCCATCGGCTGGCCGAATGCGAGCCCGGCGAACACCAGCACCGGCGCGATGAGCAGCGCGACCTGCGCGCTCGATCCCATCGCGATCGACACGGCCAGGTCCATCCGGTTCTTCATCGCCATCAGCACCGCCGAGCTGTGCTCGGCCGCATTCCCGATTATCGGCACGATGATCAATCCGACGAAGAGCTCGGAGAGCCCGACGTGCTTGATCGCCTCTTCGGTCGAGCCGACGAGGATCTCCGACAACCAGCCGACGAAGGCCGCGGAGGCCAACAGGACGACGAGCGAGCGGCGAAGCGACCACGCGCCGTGGGCCTCGTCGTGCTCGACGTCCGCGATGTCGCGCGATTCGCCGAATACGGAGCGATGCGTCCACATCGAGTAGACGAGCGAGAGCACGTACCCGACGATGAGGAGACCGGAGACGCCGAGCGAAACGCGGCGCGTGTACTCGCGGGTGGGATCGATGTGGGTGCTATGGTAGACCGCGGGAATCACGAGGCCGATCATCGCAACGACGAGCAGCGAGACGTTGAGTCCCGCCATGGCGATGCCGAAGCGCTGCGTCTTGTGCCGCAGGCCACCCACGAGCTGCGACAGGCCGAGCACGAGCAGCAGGTTCCCGAGGATCGAGCCCGTGATGGACGCCTTCACGAGGTCGAGCAGCCCCGCGCGGAGCGCGAGGAGTGCGATGATCAATTCGGCGAGATTGCCGAGCGTGGCGTTCAGCAGCCCGCCTACGGTGGGGCCCGTGTGCACCGCGATCTCCTCCGTGGCTCGGCCGAGGAAACCCGAGAGGGGAACGATGGCGAGCGCGCTGAGCGCGAAGACCAGCACGGGGGAGGCGTGTGCGAGCTCGGCGCCGATCGCCGCGGGGACGAACAGCAGGAGAAGGAAGAGCAGTTTCATGAGCGCGAGGCGGCGGAGTTCAGAGCGGGGTCGCCTCGTCGATCAGCATGATGGGAATGTCGTCGCGGACCGGGTAGCGCAGCCGGCAGTGCGCACAGAGGAGCGACGCTTCCGCTTCACGGTACTCGAGGGTGCCCTTGCATTTCGGGCAGACGAGGATGTCCAGCAGCTTCGGGGAGAGCGTCATGATGAGGAGTCGTCGTGGAGTCGGTAGCCGAAACGGCGCACGGCACTGTCGCTCTTTCGCCAGTTGGGAAGCACCTTCACCCAGAGGTCCAGATAGACTGCGGCACCCACGAACGCCTCCACCTTGGCTCGGGCGGCGCGCCCGATGTCGCGGATGCGCTGGCCATTGTGGCCGATGAGGATGCGCTTCTGACTCTCGCGCTCCACGTAGAGGACCGTCCGAATGTACACGGGCGTCCCGGTCTCGCGGAACTCCTCCACCTCGCACGCCAGGCTGTAAGGGACCTCCTCGTCGAGCTGCTCGAGCGCGGTCTCGCGCACCAGCTCCGAGACGAAGAAGCGCACGGACGCGGTGCTGATCTCGTCCTCGGGATAGAGGAAGGGGCTCACCGGGAGCGCGGCGCCAAGGTCGGCGAGCAGCTCCTCGACCCCTTCGCCCGTGAGGGCGGAGATGAACCGTGCGTCGGGCAGCGCGTCGGCGAGCTCCTGGCGCTCGACGGGGCGGATCGCGTCGGCCTTGTTCAAGACCGTCCAGACTGGCGCGCGAGGGGG
>DASSIC010000367.1:0-4192 GCA_035692325.1 Gemmatimonadaceae bacterium
AACGGCCGCATCGTGCGGTCGGGGGGGAAGGAGCTGGCGCTGGAGCTCGAGGCCAAGGGCTACGATTGGCTGCTGGAGGAGGCGGTCGCGTGATCGAGTCGTACCTCAGGCGGTTCGAGGCCTTCTCGCGCAACGGTGGCCTGGCGGCGCCACAGTGGGCGCAGTCGCTGCGGCTGTCGGCGATCACGCGGTTCGAGGAGCTCGGCTTTCCGACGACGAAGAACGAGGACTGGCACTTCACGTCCATCGCGCCCATCGCCGACCGCGAGTTCACGCCGCTCACGTCGGGCACCGGACGGGTCACGGCGAAGCAGATCGCGCCGTTCTCCTTCGGCGCCACCGACTGGCACACCCTCGTCTTCGTCAATGGGCGGTTCGATGCCTCGCTCTCCAGCGTCGCGGGACTGCCGGACGGCGTGGAGGTGATGCCGCTGGCGCGCGCCTACGACGAGCTCCCGCTGCTCCTCGAGCAGCACGTCGGACGGATCGCCTCGATGGATGCGCACACCTTCACCGCGCTCAACACGGCGTTCATCAACGACGGTGCCGTCGTGCACGTGCAGCCGGACGTCGAGGTGGCGCGGCCGATCCATCTGCTGTTCGTCGCCGACGAGCACGCCGTGGACGGCGTGGCCCAGCCGCGCAACCTGATCGTGCTCGACCGGTTCGCGAAGGCCACCGTGATCGAGAGCTACGTCACCGTGGCGCGCGGCGCCGGCGCGTACTTCACGAACACCGTCACCGAAGCCACGATCGGCGACGGCGCGACGCTCACCCACCTCAAGCTGCAGCGGGAGTCCGCCCAGGCGTTCCACGTCGGCACGATCGACGTCCAGCAGGGTCGCGACAGCCATCTCGTGTCGTTCAGCTTCGCCGTCGGCGCGGCGCTCTCGCGCACGAACATCTACACCGAGCTGCGCGGCGAGGGCTGCGGCGCGACGCTCAACGGGCTCTACCTCGGCGACGCCGAGCAGCACATCGACCACCAGACGCGCATCGAGCACATCGAGCCCAACTGCTACAGCCGCGAGCTGTACAAGGGGATTCTCGGCGGCTCGTCGCACGGGGTGTTCAACGGCAAGGTGTACGTGCATCCCGCCGCCCAGAAGACGGACGGCAAGCAGACGAACAACACCCTGCTGCTGTCGGAGAAGGCGCAGATCGACACCAAGCCGCAGCTCGAGATCTTCGCGGACGACGTGAAGTGCACCCACGGCGCGACGGTGGGCCGACTGGACGAGACGTCGCTCTTCTACATGAAGAGTCGGGGCATCAACGCCCGCACCGCACGCGAGCTCCTGACCTATGCGTTCGCTGCCGACGTGCTCGAGAAGATCGAGTGTGTCGAGGTGCGAGAGGGGCTGGAGTCCGCCGTGCTGCAGCGCTATACCGATCAGCAGGGATAGCGTGAACAGTGATCCGTGAACGGTGAACGGTCACCGCTTCGCGTCACGGCAGTTACGGTTCACCGTTCACCGTTCACCGTTTACGGTTCACCAGCCTCTCGTGTCTGACCTCCAGGACCTCTATCAGTCGATCATCCTCGACCACAACCGGCGCCCCAAGAACTACGGGGCGCTGGAGGGGGCGACGAATCGCGCCGAGGGCCGGAATCCGCTCTGTGGCGACGAGGTGGCGGTGGAGGTGAAGGTGGAGGACGACGCGATCGCCGACGTCCGCTTCACCGCCATCGGGTGTGCGGTCTCGCGGGCCGCGGCGTCGATCATGACGCAGGCGGTGAAGGGAAAGTCGCGCGAGGAGGTGGACGCCCTCTTCACCCAGTTCCACGAGCTGGTGACGGGAAAGCTCAAGCCCACGCCCCAGGAGGCGCGCAAGCTCGGCGAGATGGCCGCCTTCAGCGGGGTGTCCAAGTTTCCGGTGCGTGTGAAGTGCGCGAGCATGCCGTGGCATACGCTGCAGGCGGCGCTGCGCTCGGAGACGACGCCGTGATGACGCGGCACGAGCCGTTCACCGACGTGGCGGCGGTCGCCGAACTACCGGACGGCGAGCTGCTCAGCGTCACGCTGCCCACCGGCGTCCTGGTTTGCCTGTACAACCAGGGTGGTGAGATCGGCGCGCTGGGCGGCCTGTGCACGCACGCCGAGTTCGCGATGTCCGATGGCACGCTGCGTCCCGACGGGACGATCGAGTGCATCTGGCACGGGGCGCGCTTCGACTGCCGCACGGGTGCCGTCCGTCGTCATCCCGCGACCGATCCGCTGCCCGTGTACGACGTCCGCATCCAGGAGGGACGCGTGCTGGTCGGACCACGGCATGCCAACGCGGAGGAGCGAAGCGCATGACGAGCCGCCGCGCCGACTTTCCGCTGCTCGCGGCCAACCCCGGCCTCCGCTACCTCGACTCGGCGGCGACGTCGCAGAAGCCGCGCGTCGTGCTCGATGCGATGCGCGCGTTCTACGAGCATGACAACGCCAATCCGCACCGCGGCGCCTACGACCTGTCGGTGCGCGCTACCGAGCGCTATCACGTCGCGCGCGCGCGCATCGCGCGGTTCCTGGGTGTGGCCGATGCGGACTGCCTGATCTTCACGCGCGGCACCACCGAGTCGCTCAACCTCGTGGCCACGGCGTGGGGGCCGGCCAACGTCGGCCCGGGCGACGAGATCGTCGTCACGGGGCTGGAGCATCACGCCAACTTCGTCCCCTGGCAGCAGCTCGCGCTCGCGCGCGGCGCCCGCTTCCTCGTGTGCCCGCTCACGAGCGATCACCACGTGGACCTCGTGGCACTGCGCGAGCTGGTGGGGCCGCGCACGAAGGTCGTGGCGTTCAGTCACGTATCGAATGCGCTGGGCACGGTGAACGATGTGCGGACCATCGCGGCGATCGCGCACGGCGTCGGCGCGCTCGCCGTCTGCGACGGGGCGCAGGCCGCGCCGCACCTCCGCGTGGGGTTCGACGCCCTCGGCGCGGACTTCTACGCCTTCAGCGGCCACAAGATGTGCGGGCCGATGGGAATCGGCGGCCTGATCGGCCGTCGCGCCATCCTGGAGGCGATGTCGCCCTACCAGTTCGGCGGCGACATGATCGAGTTCGTGCGCGACGACCACTCAACGTGGAATGTCCTGCCGCACAAGTTCGAGGCGGGGACGCCCAACGTGGCGGATGCCGTGGGACTCGCTGCGGCGTGCGAGTATCTGGACGGCATCGGGATGGATGCGGTGCTGGAGCACGAACGCGCCCTGGTGCGGCTCGCGACGGAACGACTGCGGCAGATCGACGGACTGCGCGTCTACGGTCCCAAGCCGGCCGAACGCAGCGGCGTCGTGAGCTTCACGGTGAGCGACATCCACCCGCACGACCTGGCGACGATCCTCGACCAGGAAGGGGTGTGCATCCGCGCCGGCCACCACTGTGCGCAGCCACTCATGCGCCGGCTCGGCGTCTCCGCCACGGCGCGGGCGTCGTTCTACGTCTACAACGACGAGAGCGATGTGGACGCGCTGGTGAAGGCGCTGGAGCGGGCGAAGGTGCTGTTCGGCGCGGCGACGGCCGACCGCTAGCGCGTCGTCCGGGGGCGGGTCAGGTCCACTCCGTGATGCGGTTCCCTTCCCTGTCGCGGAAGTTGCCCGTGATGATCATCACGAGATCGACGAGCACCCAGAGCCCGAGACCGCCCAGCGTGAAGAGCATGAGCAGGCCGGTGCCGACCTTCCCGACGAAGAAGCGGTGGACGCCCAACGGGCCGAGCAGAAAGGCGAGCAGGAACACCGGAAGGATCTTCTGATCGTCGAGTGCCTTCGCGGCCGGCTGCATCACGCCACAGCCGGTGCACACCACCGCCTCCGCGTCGATGGTTCTTCCGCAGGCGTGACAGGGGATCGTCGGACGAACGGCGAAGTGGGACATCGGTCGCTATCGGTTGGCGGGACGCTCGAGGTGTGGCGGGAATGTGTCAACCCGGAGGGCGAACCGCCACCGACGCCATCAGCGCAGCACGAACCGGGTCAGATCATGCGCTGGTCAGCCAGCTTGGCGCGTCGGCATGCACCGGCGAGTACGCCGGCACCTTCGCTCCGGCGGCGATCACCGCCGCCACGCGCTTGGGCAGCGTGGGATGCGCGGCCAGCAGCTCGGCACGCCGCACCCAGAACCCGCCCTCGGTGCGCACCTGCTCCGCGAACTCCCGCGGATCCACACGCCGATACAGCTCCGGACCGGCGGCGAGGGCGAGC
>DASSIC010000368.1:0-19330 GCA_035692325.1 Gemmatimonadaceae bacterium
ATACCACGCTCGCGACCAATGGCCGCGGTTCGCACATGGTGGCGGTGCGGCGCGACGGGCGTCGTGCCTGGACGGCGAACATCCAGGATGGCACCGTCACCGAGTTCGACCTCGAGCTCCGCCGTACCGGTCGCAGCTTCCCCGCGGCATCGATGGATGAAGGAATTGCCACCACTCCCGGAGGCACGCAAGTATGGGTTGGCAGCAACGATCAGCACGTCGTGACCGTGCTCGACGCCGCCAACACGCAGAAGCTCGCCACGATCGAGGGATACGGCTTTCCCTATCGCATCGGTATCTCGCGCTCCGGGCGATTGGCGGTGGTGAACGACCCCGTGAGCAATCGGATCTGGATCTACGAGGTGTCGTCGCGGAAGCGCCTCGCCGAGATCGACCTTGCCACCGTCTCCGGCATCCGTGCGCCGACTGGCGGGCAGCCGGGTCAGGAAGGTGCGGGTCCGGAGGGCGTGACCTTCGACCCGATCGCCGACTTCGCGTACGTCACCCTGCACGGCACCAACCAGGTGGTGGCGGTGGATCTCTCGCAGCTCAAGGTCGTGGGCTTCGGTCCGGTCGGGGCGGGGCCGGACGGGATCGCCTACTCACCCCTCACACCGCGCCGCTAGCCGGCTGCCTGCAGGCCGTTACGCGCGGCCCGGCAGCCACTCCGCGAGACCGGTCCACACCGCCGCGTCCTGCAGCAGCAGCGTCAGGAAGTACGTGGCTACCTCGTCCGCGGGGTAGCGCGCCGCCACGGCGTCGGCGGCGCGCTGCACCTTCGCCGGATCCTGCGGGCCCACCTCCGTCGTCTCGGAGTCGATGCGCCCGTTGTCGTTCGCGATCCCGAGCTCGTCCAGGAAAGCCGCCATCATGGGGCGGCGATGCCCCAGGTGCAGGTCGACGATGTAGGCGCTGAGCAGCTGCACGTCGTCGAGGGGGAGGCGGGCCGCCTCGCTCGTCAGCTTCTGTCGGGGCCACGTGGCCACCGTCTGCGGACGGAACCTGAGCGCGCCGGCCACGGCCCCGCGCGTGGTGGTCTTCACCCACCCATTCTCGTCGTCGGCCAGCGCCGCGGAGATACCCTGCGCGCGTTCTTCCGGCGTCAACGCCTTCCAGAGCTTGCGGATCGTCGTGGCGGTCGGTGCCGCGGCCAGGGCGGCGAGGGCGGGGCGGAGAGAGGTCGGCGTGGATGGCATCCGGCGAAGCTAACTGGATAGGAGCCCGAGATGGAGCCCGAGCCCCGGGAGACACCGTCTGCGCGCGGGCGTGGAGGGCTTGAACCTTGCAAAGTCCACCGGACACTCCTCAGCTGTGCCTCAACACCGGCTGGTCACCGGTCGCGCTCCGTCGCGTCCGCGCCCCCCGCTACTCTCCATCCCTCGAACACCTCCGCCCGTGCCCGACCTCACCACCAGCCGACTGCCGCGCGTCCTCGGCGACCAGTACGATCAGATCCTCGCCACGTGGACCAAGGAGCAGGTGAGCGGCGCAAGGCGTGGTGCCATCTCCGAGGGTGACCTCCGAGCCCAGTGCAGCGAGCTGCTGTCGACGATGCGCCAGGCCCTGGCGAGCGGCAACGCGGACGTGCAGGCGCCAGCCTGGGCAGCCGTGCGCGACATCCTCCAGCGGGTCTCGTTTACCCGTGCTCAGCAGGGATTCACGCCGAGCGAAACGGCCACTTTCGTCCTCTCGCTCAAGCGTCCCGTGTTCGACGCATTGCGGGCGGCCGTCGGTGGCGACGCCGAAGCGCTGGCGTTCGAGACCTGGTCGGCGACGGAGCTGTTCGACCGCCTCGCCCTGCTCACGACCGAATCCTACATGCGGACCCGTGAAGAGCTCATCGCGCGCCAGTCGCAGGACATGCTGGAGCTCTCCACGCCGGTCGTGAAGCTGTGGGATGGCGTGCTCGCCCTGCCCATGATCGGCACGCTGGACAGCTCGCGCACCCAGGTCGTGATGGAGAGCCTGCTGCAGCGGATCGTCGAGACGGGCGCCGACGTCGCCATCCTCGACATCACCGGCGTGCCGACCGTGGACACGCTCACCGCACAGCATCTCATCAAGACCGTCACCGCGGCGCGCCTGATGGGAGCGGAGTGCATCATCAGCGGGATCCGTCCGCAGATCGCCCAGACGATCGTGCACCTCGGCGTGGATCTCGGCGACATCGTCACCAAGGCCACTCTCGCCGACGCGTTCAAGCTGGCGCTGGCGCGCACGGGCATGGCGCTCGTGAAGTCGAAGAACGGTCTCGCCCAGACGGGCAGCATCACGACCGGCGCGCGGTAGACCACCCGCATGGAACGTATCCCGATCCTGCGGATGGGCCCCTTCCTCCTGGTGACCATCCAGGTGGACATGCACGACCGGCTCGCTCTGGCGCTCCAGGAAGATCTGACCGACAAGATCACCGCGAACGGCTCGAAGGGCGTGCTGATCGACATCAGCTCGCTCGAGATCGTCGATTCGTTCATCGGTCGCATGCTGGCCAACATCGCTGGCATCGCGCGCGTGCTCGATGCCGACACCGTGGTCGTCGGCATGCAGCCCGCCGTGGCGATCACGCTCGTGGAGCTTGGGTTGTCGCTGCCCGGCGTACGGACGGCGTTGAACGTCGAGAAGGGCGTGACGCTGCTGCAGGAGGCAGTCGCCTCATCCGGCATCACGCTCGAGACGAACGATGCTGACGACGAGGAGTGATCGTATCGCGGTGCGCGGCCAGCACGACGTCGTCAACGTTCGGCAAGTGGTGCGGGGCTGGTGCCTCGCCGTGGGGATGGGGCTGGTGGATCTGACGAAGATGGTGACCGCGGCCAGCGAGCTCGCGCGCAACACGCTCGAGTACGGCGGCGGCGGGACGCTCACGCTCGAGGAACTGCGCGATGGGTTGCGCGCCGGCGTGCGCCTCGTGTTCGAGGACCAGGGACCGGGTATCGCCGACGTGTCGCTGGCCATGAGCGATGGCTACACCTCGGGCGCGGGCATGGGATTGGGGCTTGGCGGCAGCAAGCGGCTCGTCGACCAGTTCGAGATCGAGTCCACGCCGGGCGTGGGAACGCGCATCACGATCACGAAATGGAAATCGCGGTGAGCGAAGCCCCCTCCAGGAGTTGGCGGCCGTCCCGTGGCGGACCCGTGACGCTTCGCGTCGTCTGCGACGACGAGAGCCGCATCGGGGAAGCGCGCCGCGCCGCCGACGGCATCGCGCGGTCGTGCGGGTTGGATGAGCACGTGCGCGGTACCCTCGCAATCGTCGTCACGGAGGCCGCCACGAACCTGGCACGTCACGCGAAGCGTGGTGTGATCCTGCTTCGTGAGACGTCGGCACTGGGGCCCACGGGTGTGGAGCTCCTCGCCGTGGACTGCGGCCCGGGCATGCACGATCTCGACCGTCACTTCGCGGACGGCTTCTCCACCGGCGGCACCTCGGGCGCAGGGCTTGGGGCGATGCGTCGGCAAGCCGATCAGCTCGACGTCTACTCGGTGCCCGGCCAAGGCACCGTCGTGCTCGCGCGCGTCTTCGCCGCGGGCCCCGAGTCCCCGGCGCCTCGTCTGCTCGACATTGGCATCGTGTGCCTGGCGCTCGACGGCGAGGCCGTCTGCGGCGACGGCTGGTGTGTTCGCCAGGACGCCGATCGCGCGACAGTGCTCGTCGTCGACGGGCTCGGGCACGGGCCGAACGCCGCGCAGGCGGCCGATACGGCGCTCGACGTCTTTCGCGTCACGGATGATCGCACCCCGAAGGAGACCGTATCGATCATTCACGATGCACTGCGCGCCACGCGGGGCGCCGCGGTGGCCGTCGCCGAAGTCCGTCGCACCTCGGACGGTGCGTCGGTGGAGCTCTGTGGGGTTGGAAACACCGTGACCGCCGTGATCGGTGCCGCCGGTCCACGGTCGCTGCCGTCGATGAACGGCACAGCGGGACTGTCCATTCGGGCCCTGCAGTCGTTCACGCAGACGCTTCGATCGGACGACCTGCTCGTCATGCACACCGACGGGCTCACGACGCGCTGGAGGCTCGACGCCTATCCGCGCGTGCGCGAGCACGATCCGGCCATCGCCGCCGCCCTTCTGCACCGTGACGCATCGCGGGGGCGCGACGATGCCACCGTACTCGCGCTGCGCCTGCGCGCGCCGGCGGCGTGATGACCGCGCCGACGTCGTCCGAGACCGCCTCGCTGCCGATCGTCACGGTGGCGCTGAGCTACGAGCACGACGTGGTGCTCGCCCGGCAGCGTGCGCGCTCCATCGCCGCGGGGCTGGGCTTCGACAGTCAGGATCAGGTCCGCTTCGCCACCGCGGTGAGCGAGCTGGCGCGCAACGCGTACCAGTACGCCAAGGGCGGACGCGTGCTGTTCGCGCTGGAGCAGGAAGGGAATCGCAGCGTGCTCGTCGCGCATGTGCACGACGAGGGGCCGGGCATCACCGACCTGCCGCGCATTCTCCAGGGTGTCTACGTCTCGCGCACCGGCATGGGCGTCGGCATCACGGGCGCGCGACGCCTGACCGATCGCTTCTCGATCGAGTCGTCCACCCAATCGGGCACCGTCGTCTCGGTCGGCAAGATCGTCGGCCACTCGCGCACGCCGCTCACGGCCGACGACGTCCGCCGTGTCGTCGATTCGCTGTCGAGCCGTGATACCGCGAGCCCGTTCGAGGAGATCCAGCGGCAGAATCAGGAGCTCGCGGCGGCGCTCGACGCGCTCACCGCCACGAAGGCGAGCCTCGAGCGGCTCAACCTGGAGCTCGAGGAGACGAACCGCGGCGTCGTCGCGTTGTACGCCGAGCTCGACGACCGCGCCGAGCAGCTGCGCCGGATGTCGGAGACGAAGACCCGCTTCCTCTCGGACATCAGTCACGAGCTGCGCACGCCGCTCAGCTCCATCGTGAACCTCACCCGCATCCTCCTATCGCACGCTGACGGCCCCCTAGAATCCGAGCAGGACAAGCAGGTGACCATGATCCAGCGATCGGCGGAGTGGCTCACCGAGATGGTGAGCGATCTGCTCGACATCGCGAAGATCGAGGCCGGCAAGGTGGAGCTGCGCTGCGATGACTTCAGCGCGACCGCGCTGTTCGCTGCGCTGCGCGGCATGTTCCGTCCCCTGGCCACGAACGAGAAAGTCGCGCTCGTGATCGACGATCCGGATCCGGCGCTGTCGCTGTACACCGATGAGCAGCGCATCGCGCAGGTGCTGCGCAACTTCGTCTCGAACGCCCTCAAGTTCACCGCCGACGGCGAAGTGCGCGTCTCGGCCGGCGTGGAAGGCGATGCCGTGCGCTTCGCCGTGACGGATACCGGCATCGGCATCGCGCCGGCCGATCGCGAGCGCATCTTCGAGGAGTTCAGCCAGGTGGACGGCCCGATCCAGCGGCGCGTGCGCGGCACGGGCTTGGGATTGCCGCTCTCACGCAAGCTCGCCGCCCTGCTCGGCGGCACGGTGGAGGTGGAAAGCGAAGTCGGCAAGGGCTCGCGCTTCTCCCTCCTGGTGCCGCGGGACGTCCGCCACGCCGAGGGTGCCAATGGCTGAACCCAAGCCGTCACGCATCCTCGTCGTCGACGATACCGAGGGAAATCGCTACGCGACGGCTCGCATCCTCCGCGCAGCGGGATTCGACGTCTCGGAGGCCAGCACCGGTCGCGAAGCGCTCGAAGCAATGCGCACGCGTCCCGACGTGCTCGTGCTCGACGTCAACCTCCCGGACATGACCGGGTTCGAGGTCGTCGAGCGCCTGCGCGCAAACGCGACGGGCCCGATGGTGCCCGTGCTGCACATGTCCGCGAGCTTCACGACGAACGCCGATCGCGCGCGCGGGCTGGAAGGCGGCGCCGACGCCTATCTCACCCACCCGATCGACCCCACCGTGTTCGTGGCCACGGTGCGCGCCCTGCTGCGCACCGGCGCCGCCGACCGCATGCTCGCCGACGCGGCGCGCGAGTGGCAGGCGACCTTCGATGCGCTGACCGACGCCGTGTTCGTGCTCGGCAGCGACGGTGTCGTGCAGCGGGCCAACAAGGCGGGCGGTGCGCTGCTCGGCGCGCCATCGAGTCCGATCGTCGGCGACCCGCTGGGCGAGCTGCTCGCCAGAACGTTTGGTGAGCCGAGTGCGGTGCTCGCCACACGGCTCGTGGCCACGCCGCATCTCGACAAGGCGCTGTACATCATGGGAGGGCGCACCTTCTCCGTCACGACGCACGAGATGAGGGACGGCACCGATGCCGACCGCATCGTGTGCGTGTTCGAGGACGTGAGCGAACGCATGGCGGCCGAGCGTGAACGCGAGGAGCTGCTCCAGGTCGCCGAGCAGGCGCGCCTCGAGGCGGAGTCGGCGAACCGCTCCAAGAGCGAGTTTCTCGCCGTGATGAGCCACGAGCTGCGCACGCCGCTCAACGCCATCGGCGGCTACGCGCAGCTGCTCGAGCTGGGCATTCGCGGTCCTGTCACCGAACTCCAGCGCGCCGATCTCGATCGGATCATGCGCAGCCAGTCGTACCTGCTCTCGCTCATCAACGACGTGCTGAACTTCGCCAAGATCGAGAGCGGCCACATGAAGGTCGACCAGGTCCCCGTGCCGCTCGCCGAGGTGGTGGAGGGAATGCGCGACTTCGTGCAGCCGCAGCTGCGCGAGCGTGAGCTGAACTTCACGATCGCGAACTGCGACGACAGTCTCGTCGTGCGCGGCGACCGGGACAAGGTGCAGCAGATCCTGCTCAACCTGCTCTCCAACGCGCTCAAGTTCACCCCCGCCGGCGGATCGATCACGCTCCGGTGCGCGCGCCGCGACACTGGGGCCGTGGTATCGGTGGAGGACACGGGGCAGGGCATCGCCGCCGACAAGCTGGAGTGGATCTTCGAGCCCTTCGTGCAGGTGGACCGTCGATACAAGCGTGAACAGGAGGGAATCGGGCTCGGACTGGCGATCAGCCGGGAGCTCGCACGCGCGATGGGGGGCGAGCTGGTCGTCCGAAGCACGGAAGGGAAGGGCTCCACCTTCGAGCTGCACCTCAAGAGCGCCTAGCACGCGGCCGCACGCCGCGGCGTCCTCGGCGACGGAGGGGCGGGTGCACCGGTACCGGCGATACATTTCGGCGACGTCTGCCGATCAACGCCGTTTCCAACCCCCCATGCGTCGTATCCTCTGCAAGTCGAAGATCCACCGCGCGACGATCACCGCCGCGGATCTGAATTATGAAGGAAGTCTGACCGTCGACCGCGCGCTCATGGACGCCGCCGACATGCGCCCGTATGAGCGCGTGCAGGTGGTCAACGTGAACAATGGCTCCCGTCTCGAGACCTACCTCATCGCTGGCGCGGCGCATTCGGGCATCGTGCAGCTCAATGGCGCCGGCGCTCGACTGGGCGCGCCAGGCGACGTCGTGATCCTGATGACGTACGCCGAGTACGAGGAGCACGAGCTGCGCGCCGACTTCGCGCCGACGGTGGTCTTCGTGGACGAGAAGAACCGGGCCGTGCGTACCTAGTTCGTATTGCCGAGAGCACCGGGCCGCGATGGGCGTGCGCAGTACGCGCCGCGCGCGCGGCTTCTTCGCGTGACGAACCGCGATGATCGCGTGACGAACCGCGGAAACCACGTCGTCACTCGCGGCGTATGGCTCGGCGTGAGACACGTTGCGCCGATGGTTGCGTCATCGAATGCTCTGCGCATTCCAACCAATCCCGGAGCCACGTTGTCTCAGAGCGTGCACCCGCGCTGCGAGAGCGGATGAGACGTCCGTTCCCGGCAGCGCGCCCACCGGGACCGTGTCATGTCATATCGACTCCGTCATATCGCCGCGCCGTGCCTCGTCGCCATGTGCGCCCTGCTCGCACCGACCGCGCGCAGCCAGACACCTGCTGCGTCCACAATCGTGGCGACGACGGGCGCCTCCCTGCCGCCAGGCGCGACGTTCGGCAACAAGGCCACCGCCACGGCGGCGCAAGCCTCGCGCGTCACCACGGCGCCGACGCTGGACGGGCGCACCGACGACCCTGCGTGGGTCTCGGCGCAGGTGATCGATCAGTTCCTCGAGTACGATCCGAACGAGGGGCGCGAGTCGCGCTTCAAGACGGAGGTGCGCGTCGCCTACGACGACCGCTACTTGTATGTCCTCGCTCGCATGTTCGATCCCGCGCCCGACAGCATCATCTCACTCCTCTCGCGGCGCGACGTACGGACCAGCTCCGAGCAGCTCAAGCTCGTGATCAGCTCGTACAACGATAAGAAGACGGCGTACGAGTTCATCACCAATCCCGCTGGCGTCAAGCGGGACTTCTACGTCTCCAACGACAACAACGAGGATCCGTCGTGGGACGCGGTGTGGGACGTCGCCACGAAGATCGACTCGGTCGGCTGGGTCGCGGAGTTCAGGATTCCCTTCAGCCAGATGCGCTACCCGCCGGGCGACGAACACACCTTCGGCCTCATGATCGTGCGCGACATCGCGCGGACCGGGCAGCGGGACTCGTGGCCGCTCTACCATCGCAACGTCCAGGGCTACGTGTCGCAGTCGGGGACGCTCGGTGGCATCGGTCGCCTCCCGACGCCGCGACGGCTCGAGCTGATGCCGTACAGCGTCATCAAGAACGACACGCGCGACTTCGGTCCCGGCCGCGCCGGCGGACTGGCACGCTACGATCATCCGAACAAGGTCACCGCCGGGCTCGATCTCAAGTACGGGCTCTCTTCCAACCTGACCCTCGACGCCACGATCAATCCGGATTTCGGGCAGGTCGAGGCGGATCCCGCGCAGCTCAACCTCACCGCCTTCGAGTCGTTCTTCGAGGAGCGCCGTCCCTTCTTCCTCGAGGGCGCCGGCATCTTCACCTTCAACACCAACTGCGGCGACATCGACAGCGGCTGCACGGGCCTCTTCTACTCGCGGCGCATCGGCCGCAATCCGCAGCTTGCCGATCTCTATGGTGATCCGACCAGCGCGACGGCGACGCCGATCGCCGCGGCGACGAAGCTGACCGGACGACTCGCCAACGGTATCTCTGTCGGGCTGCTCGAGGCGGTCACGCAGCGCGTGGACGGCGTCACGCCGTTGAACGGTGAGCTACCGTCGATCGAGCCGCGCACGAACTACGGTGTCCTGCGGCTTCAGCGCGACCAGGGCGACGGGCAGGGTGACATGGGCCTGATGTTCACCGCCGTGAACCGCTCCCTCGATCCGGGTGGCGCCCCCTATCTTCGCGATGCGGCATACACCGGTGGCTTCGACCTGCGCCGGCGCTTCCTGAGCAACAACTACGAGGTCCGCTCCTTCGTCGCCATGAGTGACGTGCGCGGCACTCCGGAGGCGATCGCCGCGCTCCAGCGAAATTCGGTGCACGCCTACCAGCGTCCCGATGACGACGTCGCCTACGATCCGACGCGTACCGTCCTGCGCGGCGACGCCGAGCGCATCTCGGTCAGCAAGTTCGGCGGCGGCATCACGCGCTTCCAGAGCGTCTACCAGCGCTTCTCCCCCGGCTTCGAGTCCAACGACATCGGCTACCAGCGCCGCGCCGACGAGCAGATGTTCCGCAACTGGTTCGCCCTCCAGTACCAGAAGCCGTCGGCGTTCTATCAGCGCGCCTTCTTCAACTTCAACGCGCAGGAGCGCTGGACCACCCAGGGCCTCGTGCTCGGCAACGGGCTCAATCAGAACTCGCACGTGCAGCTGCCCAACTTCATGTGGGTGCACCTCGGCTTCAACTACGACGAGTTCATGACCGCGTACGACGACCGTGGCGCGCGTGGGGGACCGGCCGTGCGCATCTCGCCGAACCGGAGCTTCTGGGCCGGCATCGAGAGCGACAGCCGTCCCGCCATCACCGGCAGCGTGTGGTGGGGCGCCTGGCGCGGCGACGAAGGGCACTCCTGGAACGCCTACGTCCAGCCTCAGCTCGACTTCCGCGTCTCGAGCCGCTTCTCCACGTCGCTGGGCTTCAACTACCAGCGGAATGCGGACGACAAGCAGTTCTACGGCAGCTACGGCGACGTCGGGAGCGACACGACGCACTACACCTTCGCTCGGCTCGACCAGACCACGATCGGACTGAGCACGCGCCTCAACTTCACCGCGACGCCGAATCTGTCGTTCCAGTTCTACGGCGAGCCGTTCAATTCGAACGGCACCTACGCCAACTGGAAGGAGCTGGCCGACCCGCGCGCCGCGGCCTACGCCGATCGGTTCAGAAGCTACAAGAGCGGCGCCGGTGTGTTCGATGGCTTCAACTTCCGCCAGTTCCGCTCGAACACGGTGCTCCGCTACGAATACCGCCCCGGTAGCACGCTGTTCGTGGTGTGGCAGCAGGGTCGCAGCAACTTCCTCTCGCCGAGCGATCCGGGGTACATGGCCGACTACCGGCTGTCTCGCGATTACGATTCGCCGTTCCGTGACCATCCGAACAACACCTTCCTCGTGAAGTGGTCGTACTGGATCAACCCGTAAGCGTCCGGACGGACGAGGGGCACCCGCCGCCCGCACTTTTTTCAGCGACGGTGTATTACTTCCCGACGCCAACACGGAGGCCCCTCTTGTCCAAGTTTCAGTTCGCCATCAGCTCCGGCCCCGAAGCCATTCGCCAAGCTGGAGTCGTGGAAAGCGATTCCTTCGACGACGCCGTCGACCTGCTCGGGCAGAAGATCCCCGTGCGCGCCGGCGATTCCCTGGAGATCGGCGTCGTTGGTTTTCCTCCCGCCCGCTATCAGTGCGTCGGTGCCGTGAAGCACGGACGCCCCATCTGGATTCCAGAAGGACAGATGGCCGCATGACGGCAGGCCGACCGGAAGACGGTCGGACGGGATGACAGAAGGGCACACCGGATTTTCTGGTGTGCCCTTTGCCCTTCCCGTCTTCCCGTCTTCCCGTCTTCCGGTCATCCCGTCACGGCACCTTTCTCAGTTCCAGCCCTCCATTCCCCGTCGCGAGGCGGAGGCGTGCGCCGCCGGCGCCGATGGTGGCGCGAACTCGCCGAGGACTCATGCGTCCCTCGAGCTTCAGGTCGAAGTCGGACGAGATCGAACCGTTGCCGGTCGAGGCATCCAGGTCGCCGCTGTAGTCGGCGGGGAGCGTCACGCGGACGTCGCCGCTGCCGGTGCTGAACGTCATGTCTTCGCTCGGCCGCACCGCCGTCATCCGCACGTCGATGTCGCCATTCCCGCTTCGCGCCTCGACGGGGCCCTGTGCCGTGGTGACGTTGACGCGGCCATTTCCCGTCGACACCCGGACGGCCCCTTTCACGTCGCGCACCTGCACGTCGCCGTTGCCGGTCGAGACGCGCACGGCGCCGTCCGTGTTCAGCACGTTCACCCGACCGTTCCCCGTCGAGGCGCTCACCTCGCCCCCGACGCGTTCCACCGACACCGCACCGTTCCCGGTCGAGACGCGGACCTGGGCGCCGCGCGGCACCAGCACCGTCATCGCCACCGTCACGTTGCGGCGCCAGTCATCGCTGTCGCTCCACGAACGGCGTCCCTCGTCGCACGGGTTGTTGTCGCGGAAGGTCGAGCAGATGGTCACGTCGCCGCTGCTCGACGTGCCCACGTCGAACGCCACATCGGTCAGGTTGCCGTAACGTGCGCGCTTCTCCGCGCGCAGCTCCACCTCGGTTCCCGTGGCCGGCCGCACGTCGATCGGGCCGTTGTGGTTGCGCACGGTGAGCAACGCCCCCGCCTTGAGGGGGCCGTGCCAGGTGAAGATGGAGTCGCTGCGCCCCAACAGCGCCTGAGCGCCGGAGAGGGATGGGAGAGCGATGAGAACGCCGATCAGGGCCGATGCGCGCAGGGAAGTCATGTGATGACCCAATGGTGGGAGCGGAATTGCCGACGCGGGTTCGACAGTGCGACCACCTCGAAGGTTGAAGCCTGGTCTACCCCCGCAGCCCCAGTCGCAGGAGATACGTCGCTCCCGCCATGCAGACCAGCGCCACGTAGCCTGCCGGCATGAAGACCCCCTCGTTGCGGCGGACGGCGACGACCGCGATGTAGCCGAGCCCCGTGCCCGCGACGAACAGTACGAGCGCGAGCGCGAAGAGGCCGATGCGGACGATGGTGGTCACGACGTCAGCTCCCTGCTGGCGGGCTGGCTGCCACGAATGGGATGTTGGATCTAGGATCCGGGCGGAATCGTGAGCACCACCTCGTCACCAGGCGAGACGGTGATCTCGGACGAGATCGGCGACCTGCTGCCGCCGATGGGATCGGCCTGGAAGCGCAACGCCGTGGCTCCGAAGATGAGATTGGCCGGAATCGTCAGCCGCGTCACGCTGTTGCCGGTGGCCGTGCCGAGCCGAATCCGCTGCGAGCTCCGGTAGACGTAGATGTTCATGTCGAGAAAGGCCTGATTCTCGACCCGGAGCCGCGTTGGGGGTACCGGTTCGGCCATCTCGTCGGGATCCTTGTTGGTGCTGCACGCGCTGGCGATGGCGAGACATGCCGTCAGCATCAGCACTCGCAGCGCACGTCCACCGATCGGCGCACCTGCCGTATCCCTTCCACGAACGATCCGCATGGTCCCCTCGGCGATGCCGGCGAACGCCGGACGTAAGTCCTACGACGAAGCCTACTTCACGAAATGGTACCGCGATCCGCGCACGCGGGTCCACACTCCGGACTCGGTGCGCCGCAAGGTGCGCATGGTGGTGGGTGTCACGGAGTACTTCCTCGGTCGCAAGCTACGGTCCGTTCTCGACATCGGCGCGGGTGAGGGAACGTGGGGACGCGAGATCCGGCGCATGCGCCCGGGCGTGCGGTACCTCGGCATCGATCCGAGTGCATGGGTGGTCGCCCGCCATGGTCGCCGGCGCAACATCCGACTCGGCAGCTTCGAGGACTTGCCGTCGCTCCAGCTCGGGCGAGGTCACGACCTGATCGTATGTGCCGACATGCTCCAGTACGTACCGGCCGCACCACTCAAGCGCGGCGTACGACACCTCGCATCGCTCCTTGGCGGAGTCGCCTATCTCGAGGCCTACACCACCGGCGACGACATGGAGGGCGACCTGGAAGGCTGGCATCGGCGCAGCAAGTCGCAGTACCGACGGATCTTCTCGGACGCAGGGCTGGTCGCATGCGGTATCCACTGCTACCTGAACCGGCACGTCGCCGAGAACGCGGTTGAACTGGAGCTGGTTTGAGCTGCGGCCGAGCGAGGCGGCCGTTGTCCCACCCCGAACACACGTTTGTAGCCAAATCAGGACGAGAATCGACCTGTGCGTCAGAGCACAAGGCGCCGTAAGTAGTTGACGGGCAAGGCCTTGCGCTAATGCTACCATGTGGTCGGAAAGCTGCTTGAGGGGACGGCATGCGTTCCGTCGCCCTGCCCTCCTCCCTTCCCCTCGTTCCATTCACGCCGCTCTGCTTTCTCGCGCTCACCAGCTGTGCGCAGGGAATGACGAGTCGGACGGCGGTGGACGTCCTGTCGTCCGTCGTGCTCGCCGGTGGACCCTCGGCGTCGCGAGGCGGGTCGTCGGCGGTGCCCTCGGCGCCGCGCGTGATCGCGACGGCGGAGGACTACATCGGGGTACCGTACAAGTGGGGCGGTACCTCGCCGAGGACTGGCTTCGACTGTTCGGGATACGTCAGGTATGTCTTTGCGCAACAAGGGGTTCAGCTTCCGCGCACATCACGGGAACAGGCCGGTGCCGGACAGCGGGTCTCTGCCCGCGTGTCGGCGCTACGTCAAGGAGATCTGATGATGTTCGCCGAGAAGAAGACCATCTCGCACGTGGCGATCTACGCCGGTGGCGGACGGATCATCCATTCGTCTTCTAGCGGAGGCGGAGTTCGATACGACGACCTGAGCACGCGACGTGGGCAGTGGTTCGAGCAGCACATGGTCGCTGCCCGCCGGCTGGCGGTCGATGGACGGAGCCTGGTGCAGGCCTTGGACCTGTTGACGCGACCGAACATGCCGCTCGATCCGCCCGATCACGCGCCCGCGCCACGCTGAGCGCGAGACGCCGGACGACGCAATTCACTGATAGGCAGGACCGTTTCACCGCCGTGCATGAAGCACGGCACATCTCGAGGAGGCAAGGATGTTCACACTTCGTCATGCACTCGCTGTCGGCGCCGCCATGTTCGTGGCCGGATCGTCGGCGGACGCGCAGCTTCGCCGGAGCTCCACCGTCACTTATCCGGACGCGCAGACACTGCCCACCGGGATGTGTCGGATCTGGATCGAGGGGCTGCCGGCCAACCGCCAGCCCGCGCCGACGGACTGCGACACGGCGCGTCGCACGCAGCCGCGGAACTCGCGCATCATCTACGGCACGCGTCGCCCGACCAACGTGTACGGGAACCGCGATCCGCGCTCGATTCCCGGCACGCCGCAATACGATCCGCGCTACGATCCGAACAGCTCGCGCTACGACCCGCGCCTCGATCCGCACAATCGCGGAAGCAACGGCGACTACGACAAGTACGACCGCAAGCGCGACAAGGAGCGGGAGAAGTGGGAGCGCAAGCAGGAGAAGGAGCGCGAGAAAGCGTGGAAGAGGGCTCACAAGGGTCACGGCCGTGACCATGACGGGGACGATGACGACGATGACGACCGCGATGGTCGCGGACGCGACGGCCGCTACGGCAATCGCGACGGTCGGACGGACGGCACGTACGGAACGCAGCAGGGGTGCATCGACACGAACCGGGACGGCTACTGCGACAACGCGCAGACCTCCTCGCCCGTGATCACGCGTCCGATCCCGCAGACCGTGCCGCAGGGCACGACGACGCGGGGCGTGTGTGTGGATGCGAACCGCGACGGCCGCTGCGATGATGGCGGTCCGCTCGTACGGGTCACCCACCCGTAACGGTCCGTAACGAAACGGGGTGATGCACGAGAGGGGCGGCCACCCGGCCGCCCCTCTCGTCTTTACGTCCCGCCCTCGCAGAATCCGATCAGCGACGCTCCGCCGTCCCGAGGGCCGCGCGATCGCCCGCGGCACCGCTCTGCAGCTTGGCCATGAAGCGCTGTGATTCCGAGATGCGCTCGACTTCGATCGACATCGCCTCCACCGCCTGCTCGATGCGCTGTAGCTGCGCGGCGATCGCCGGATCCGGGAGCGCTGGCGCATCCGCGCGCCGCTCGAGCCGGCGCCCCATGGCGCGGGCCAGTGGCCACCCGATGATGATCACCGCCAGCATGACGAAGAAGGCGATCGAGATGTCGACAGCCTGGGGCGGAATGATGTCCTGCATGCCGTCGCGCTGGATCGTGACCTGACCCGGAATTCCCCGCACGTCGCCGGCGATGACGGGGCGACCGTCGATCCTGATGACGCGCCCGTCGCCGGTAGTCACGGTTGTCGCCGCCTGCGCCGCTCGGGCCTCTCGTGCCGCGGCCTGCGCATCCTGGATCGTCTGCCGGATCTGCTCGCGGAGCTGATCGCGGTTCGGCACCGGGGGCGCCGCTGGCGCTGCCGGAGTGCCCTGGGACGCGCTGCCGCTCCCCGTCTGGATGAATACGATACGATAGCCGGGCATCAGGTGCCTCGCGGGTCGGAGGGACGTCCGCGCCGATGCGGAACGTCCCATCCAACTTACGACGCACACGCCCGCGAAGTTACACCGCCGGGCGGGCGCCTTCCCGCGCCAGCAGTGCCGCCTTGCGGGCGATCCCCCACCGATAACCTCCGAGCGCGCCGTCGCCGCGCACGACGCGGTGGCAGGGGATGAGCACCGCGATTCGGTTGCTCGCGCACGCACGCGCCACGGCACGAGCCGCGGTGGGCCGCCCGAGCTCCTCCGCCACCGCCTGGTAGCTGCGCGTGGCCCCCTCGGGAATGCGCTGCAGCGCACGCCAGACCTGCCACTGGAACGCCGTGGCACGTACATCGAGGGGAAGCTCGTCGGCGCCAGCCCGCCCCTCCACGTGCGCGACCACCGCGTCCACCAGGCGGTCGCGCGTGTCCGACGCACGCGCCAGCTCCGCCGCCGGGAATTCGGCGGCCAACGCAGCCACGAGTGCTGACTCGTCCTCGCCGAGTGAAACGCTGCAGACCCCGCGCTCGGTGACGGCGACAAGGAGCAGCCCGAGCGAGGTGGGCACCGCCGTGTAGTGGATCGTCACGCCGGTGCCGCGGCGCCGGTAGGTACCGGGCGTCATGCCGAGGGCGTCACCGGCCGCTTCGTACACACGGCGTCCCGAGGCGAACCCCGCCTCGTAGGTGGCGCTGCTCACCGTGCGACCCTCGCGGAGCGCGCTCTTGAACGCGCCGACGCGCCGTTGCTCCTGATACTGCTTGGGCGACAGACCGACCACCCGCGTGAAGGTGCGTTGCAGGTGAGCCGGGCTCACTCCCGCTTCGCGCGCCAGCCGCTCCAGCGGCAGGGGCTCGTCCGTGCGTTCGTCGATGTACCGTCGCACGCGCTCGGCGAGCGCGACATGGGAATCGAGGGCGGGGCGGGGCTTCATCATCGTGGACATCTGGCTCCTCCTGGTTGACGGAGGAAGTCTGGCGAGGAGCCCTGGAATCAAGCTATCCGAATGTTGCTCGAGGAATCGAAAGCCCGGCAGCCGTAGGCCGGGAAGCCCCCAGTCGGGCATCGCGGCTACGCGTTCTTGACCTCCGACACCAGCTTCGTCAGCGACGACTTCGCGTCTCCGAAGAGCATGCTCGTCGCGGACGCATGAAACAGCGCATTCTCGATCCCGGCGAAGCCGGCGGCCATCCCGCGCTTGAGGACGATCACGCTCTTCGCCTTGTCCACGTCGAGGATCGGCATGCCATAGATGGGAGACGTCTTGTCCTCGCGTGCCGCCGGGTTCACGACGTCGTTCGCGCCGATGACGAGTGCCACGTCGGTCTGCGGGAACTCGCTGTTGATCTCGTCCATGTCGTACAGCTTGTCGTACGGCACGTTGGCTTCGGCGAGCAGCACGTTCATGTGGCCAGGCATGCGACCGGCCACCGGATGGATCGCGTACTTCACCTCGCCGCCGCGCTTCTCGATCAGCTCCGCGAGCTCGCGCACGGCGTGCTGCGCCTGCGCCACCGCCATTCCGTAGCCGGGCACGATGATCACGCGCTGTGCGTACGCGAGCTGGATCGCCGCGTCTTCCGCCGAAACCGATCGCACTGGCAGCGCAGATCCGCCGACGGCCGCAGTCGCCGTCTCGCCGCCGAAGGCGCCGAACAGCACGTTGGCGAACGAGCGGTTCATCGCCTTCGACATCAGGATGGACAGCAGGAATCCCGACGCCCCGTCCAGCGCACCGCAGATGATCAGGATGCTGTTGCCGAGCGCGAAGCCGGTGGCGGCCGCGGCGAGCCCGCAGTAGGAGTTGAGCAACGCGACGACGACGGGCATGTCCGCCCCGCCGATCGGCATGACCATCAACACACCGAGCAGGGCGGCGATGCCGATCATGCCGTAGAATGCCGTGGCATTCTCCGGGTGTATTACCACCATGCCGAACAGCGTGATGGCCGCGGCGAAGAGCACGAAGTTGACGAGGTTCTGCCCGCGATACGTCATCGGCTGCGAAGGAATCCACTCCTGCAGCTTGCCCGCCGCGATCAGCGCGCCGGTGACCGTGAGAGACCCGAGGAGCACCTCGAACCCGAGCGCCGCCATCTTCGCGGCGGCGATGTGTCCCTCGCCGCCATGGTACGTGGAGTAGTACTCCGCCACGCCGACGAGTGTCGCCGCCAGCGCTCCGAAGCTGAGTGAGAAGGCAATACGCTGCGGCAGCGCCGTGGTCGGCACCCACATACCCAGCGGATAGCCGATGATCGCACCGAGGACGAGCCCGCCGGCGATCCAGCGGTAGTCCACGATCTGGTGGTTCATCAAGGTGCCGCACAACGCCAGCAGCATGCCGACGGCGGCCTGCTGCATGCCGCGCCGCGCCCGATCGGGGCGCGTCAGGCTGCGCAGTCCGAGAATGAAGAGGACGGACGCGGCGAGATAGGTGAGCTGCGTGATGTTCTCGCGCATGCCCTACTTCTTCTCCTTCGAGGCGTCGTCGTGCGGATCGCGACGGAACATCTTGAGCATCCGGTCGGTGATCAGGAAGCCGCCGACCACGTTCGTCGTCGCGCACACGACGGCAACGAAGCCGAGCGCTGTGGCAACGCCGCCGCGATTCGCGCCAGCCGCCACCATCGAACCGACGAGCGAGATGCCGGAGATGGCGTTCGTGGCCGACATCAGCGGCGTGTGCAGCAGAGGCGGCACCCGCGTGATGACCATGAAGCCGACGAAGCCGGCCAGAACGAAGACGTAGAGCTCGAGGATCAGCATCGCGTCATTTGGGGTGAGGCACGACGACCTGTCCATCGCGCACGACGGTCATCGCCGAGGTGATTTCGTCGTTGCGGTCGAGATGGAGCGAGCCTTCGTGCGTCAGATGCGTGACCAGCGCGAGGATGTTCTTGCCGAACATCTGGCTGGCGTGGTAGGGCACGGTGGCGGGCAGATCGACGGGGCCGAGGATGGTCACGTTTCCCGACCGCACCGTCTCGCCGGCGATGGTGAGCTCGCAGTTGCCCCCCGACTCGGCGGCCAGATCGATGATCACAGCGCCCGGGCGCATGTGCGTGACCATCTCCGCCGTCACGAGCCGAGGCGCCGGCCGGCCGGGGATCTGCGCAGTGGTGATCACGAGGTCCACCTCGCGCAGGTGGTTGGCGAGCGCCTCGCGCGTGCGTTTCGCCTCGTCCTCGCTCTGCGCGCGAGCGTAGCCGCCGGTCGTCTGCGCGTCGGCGCCCACGAGCTCGGCCGCGACGAAGCTGGCGCCCAGCGATTGTACCTGCTCGCGCGCGGCGGGCCGTACGTCGAACGCCGAAACCACGCCGCCCAACCGTCGCGCCGTGGCGATGGCCTGCAGTCCGGCGACGCCGGCGCCGATGACGAACACGCGCGCCGGCGACACGTTGCCCGCGGCCGTGGTGAGCATCGGCAGAAACTTCGGCAACGCGCTCGCGCCCACGAGCACCGCCTTGTAGCCGGCGACGGTGCTCTGCGAGGAGAGCACGTCCATCGACTGGGCGCGCGTGATGCGCGGGACCTGCTCCAACGCCAGCGCCGTCACGTTGCGCGCGGCGAGCGTGGCGAGCAGCGGCCCGTTGCGCGAGGGCGCGAGCAGCGCGAGCAGCGTGCATCCGTCGGGCAGCTTCGCGACCTCTGCCTGCGTGGGAGGCTGAACGCGACACACCAACGCGGCATCGGCATAGAGCGAGCCCGCATCCACGACGCTGGCGCCGACCGCCTCGTACGCCGAATCGGGAAAGCCGGCGCGGGTGCCGGCGCCGGCTTGAATGCGTACGTCGTGCCCGCCTTTCACCAGTCGTCCCGCGCTGTCGGGAGTCAGGGCGACGCGATGCTCGCCCGC
>DASSIC010000369.1:0-8375 GCA_035692325.1 Gemmatimonadaceae bacterium
GATTGTCCCATCCACGGCCTGAAGACGGAAGGTCAACTGGTACGCCTCGCGAGCGGTGAGCAGGTGTGCCCCGACTGCTACAGGGAGACGCTCCATGCCTAGCACGATCTCGGACCGCTTCGGCACCATGCAGTTCGACGCTACCACCGATGGACGGCAGAAGCTCAGGCGCCTGGTGATCGGCGCGACGATCCTCGTTGCCGTGCTGTTCCTGCTGCCGAACACCTTCACGTACATCAATCCGGGCTACGTGGGCATCGTGATCCACCGTGCCGGCGGCGGCGTCGATCCGACGCCGCTGGGCCCGGGTGTCCATCCGCGCATCCCGTTCGCGACGGGGATCGAGGAGTATCCGGTGTTCCTCAAGACGCTGGTGCTGACGCGCAGCGGCAGCGAAGGCTCGGCGCAGAACGACGAGATCAACGTGAACAGCGTCGAGGGGCAGCCGCTCTCGCTCGACGTGTCGCTGTCGTTCGAGATCGACCCGGCGCAGACGCCGAAGCTGTACTCGACGTTCCGCACCGACATCAACTTGATCACGCACGGATTCGTGAAGCAGACGATCCGACAGGCGCTTCAGGAGGTGATCGGGCAGGAGCCGGTGGCGGACGTGATCGGCCCGAAGAAGGCCGAAGCCACCAATCGCACGCTGGCGCTGATCGCGACGCGGCTCGCGCCGTACGGATTCCAGGTGAAGCAGTTCACGATCAACGAGCTGCGGGCACCGAGCACGGTGATGGACGCGATCAACACGAAGAACGTGATGCAGCAGCAGGCACTCACGGCGCAGAACGAGCTGCAGAAGAACCAGTTCCAGGCGCAGGGCGACTCGATCAAGGCGGCGGGGCGCGCGAAGGCCATCACCGCCGAGGCCGAGGCGCAGGCGCGGGCGAACGAGCTGCTGGCGCGGAGCATCACGCCGACGCTGGTGCAGTACGAGCTGACGAAGAAATGGGATGGCAAGCTGCCGCAGGTGTCCGGCGGCGGGACGCCGTTGATTCAGCTGCCAGTCAAGCCCTGACTGATCGGTGAACAGTGAACGGTGAACGGTAACTGCGTACGTAGTCACCGTTCACCGTTCACCGTTCACCGTTCACCAGCTGTTCGTACGCCAGCGCGCATTCCGCGGCTACGCCGAGTCCGGTGATCCAGCCGCCAATGACGTCCGAGCTCCAGTGCCAGCCGAGCACCACTCGGCTGACGCCCGTCGTGAGAGCGAGGGTTGAGGCCACCGGAAGCGCCACGCGGGCGGGGAGGATGCGCTCGCGGACGAGCAGGTATGCGCCGGTGGCTAGCACGGCGGTGGCGTCGGCGGTGTGTCCGCTGGGAAAGGCGGGCTCGTACTTGCCGCGGCGGACGGCGAGCTCGGGTCGCCGCCGGCGATAGACGACCTTCACCGCGTGGTGGGCGATGATGGCGCCGAGCGACGCAGACGCCATGGGAACGACGATACGCCGCGCCGGTCCACCGCGCCGGCTCAGGATCGTGAGCGCGACGAGCGTGCCGAGCGTGGGGTGCATGTAGTTCTCGCCCGGCAGCGTACCGATGCGCGCGGCGCGCACCAGCACTGGCCGATGCCAGTCCACCGCATCCTCGATCATGTCGTCCCATCGCTGCACGCTGCGCATGCGAGAGGCGAGGGCGAGCAGCGCCGTGGTGCCGAGGGCGGCAAGGCTCGCGCTGCGCAGCGTGCTGCCGCGTGTACGGGCGACGGCCGGGACGTGCGCGCTCAGCGGGGCTCCGTGACGAGCAGGGTGCGCAGCACCTCGAAAAGCGCGGCGCGCTCAACCGGCTTGTCGAGGATCGCCGCCGCGCCGCTCAACGCGCTGCGCGACTCGGAGCCGACCGCGCTCACGACGACGACGGGGGTGCGTCCGAGCACTTCATCGCCCTGCAGGATGCGGAGGACGTCGTAGCCGCTGATCTTGGGCAGGAGCAGATCGAGAAAGATGATGGCAGGCCGGAGCTCCCGAGCGAGCCGCAGCGCCTCGACGCCCGTCGCCGCGCCGACGGCACGGCAGCCCGCTTCGTCGAGCATGCTGCCGAGCAGCACGCGTGCGTCCACGTCGTCGTCGACGACCAGCACGATGTGCTGGCCCGTCGGCGCTGCCGACGCGCCAGGACCACGGATCTCGGCCGGCATCGCGGCCGGCGTCCGCATCCGCGACCGCGGCGATCCTTCGTGGAGGCGAATCGACATCGTCGTCCCCATGCCTTCGACGCTCGCCACCTCGAGCTGGTGGCCCATCAGCTCACACAGCGAACGGGAGATGGCGAGCCCCAATCCCGTACCGCCGAATCGACGCGTGATCATCGACTCCGCCTGCTCGAAGACGTTGAAGATCGCGTCGAGCCGATCGGGAGGGATGCCGATCCCGGTGTCGCGCACTTCGAGACGCGTCGGGTGGCCGGCATCGTCGGCCTCGAGGCGGACGACGACCTCGCCCTCCTCGGTGAACTTGAGGGCGTTGCCGATCAGGTTGATCAACACCTGCTTCATGCGCGCCACGTCCGTGCGGAAGGGCAACACCTGCGGCGGCAGCTCGGCGCGGAGCGCGACGGCGCGGTCACGCGTCTGCCCTTCGATCTCGTCCACCGTTTCGCGAACGAGGGCATCGAGGGCGACTTCCGCGACCTCGAGCGTCATGTGGCCGGCCTCGATCTTGGACAGATCGAGAATGTCGTTGATCAGTCCCAACAGGTGGCGGCCGTTGGCGGCAATGCGCGTGAGGAAGGAGAGGTCGTTCTCCTGTAGATCGCCCGATCTGTTCTTGAGCAGGACGTTCGCGAACCCGATGATCGAGTTGAGCGGCGTACGCAGCTCGTGGCTCATCCGCGCGAGGAAATCGCTCTTGGCGCGATTGGCCGCCTCGGCGGCGTCGCGCGCGACGATCAGCTCCAGTTCGGCGCGCTTGCGGGCCGTGATGTCGCGAAAGTTCACGACGGCACCGGAGACCAGCCCATTCTCGCGAACCGGCGAGGCGGAATACTCCACCTCGAGCGGAATGCCGTCCTTCCGCCACATGACCTCGTCGTCGACCTGACAGGGCACGCCCTGGGTCGCGGCGCGATGCACGGGACACAGGTCCGCGGGATACGGGGTGCCGTCACGATGCGAGTAGTGCGTGACCTCGTGCATCACGCGACCGACCAGCTCTTCGGGGTCGTAGCCGAGCATCTCCGAACCGCGGCGATTGACGAAGGTGACGACGCCGCGCGCGTCGAGGCCGTAGACGCCCTCGCCCGAGGCATCGAGCAGCTGGCGGATGTTCGTCGCGAGGCGAAGGCGCTCCTCGTCGGCCGCGCGCCGCTCGGTGACGTCGCGCAGCGTGCCGGTCGTGCCGCAGAAGCGTCCGAGCTCGTCGTGCAGTGCGCGCGTACTCGCCTCGACCCAGCGATAACCACCCTGGCGGCGGAAGTAGCGAACCTCCACCAGCGAGTGCAGCACTTTTCCTTCCGCCAGGGGACGAAACGCGTCGAGCAGGATCGTGCGGTCCGAGGGGTGGACATACGCCAGGAAATGAGCGCCGATGCTCTCTTCCACCGGATGCCCCGTCAGGGTGATCCAGGCGGGGTTGAGGAATGTCCACAGCCCCTGCTCGTCGGTGCGGAAGAAGACGTCCTGGAGCTGCTCGATGACCGATCGGTACTTCTGTTCGCTCCGGACGAGGGCGCTCTGGGCTTCGTATCGCTCGGTGACGTCGTGCACCAGCACCATCCGCGCGGGCCTACCGTCGAACTCGAGTGGATACGAGCTGATCTCCACACGCCGCAGCTGTCCCGCCTTGGTGCGATGCAGCGACGCCGTGGCGTGCTGCTCCATGCCCACGGCCAGGGTGAGCATGCGGTCCAGGTTCGTCTGCTCCGTGGGCGGCCGGATGTCACGCAGCGTCATCCCGAGGAACTCCTCGCGGGTCCAGCCATAGCTGCGCACTGCCGCCTCGTTGACCTCGAGGAAGCAGAGCGTCTCGCTGTCGTAGACCCAGGCGGGCTGAGGCGACAGCACGAACAGCGGCTGATAGCGCGCGTCCGATCGCGAACCGGCGGGATTCGACGGTGGCTGGAGTGGCGCGCCGGGTGGCTTGGGTGGTGCGACCATCACGGGTGGTAGGAGGGGGCGGCGTTCGACTATCTTGCCACGCATTCGCCTCGTGCGCGAGATGCACTCTCGCGATCCCCGTGCCCGTGGAGACCATGCCCGTCGTCCCGTTCGAGAACCTCCCCGATGCGTCGCGTGTCTGGATCTTCGGCAGCGACCGTCGCCTCAGCGAGGACGCGACCACCGCGTTGCTGAAGGGAGTCGAGGAGCATCTGACGAACTGGAAGGCCCACGGCGAGCCGCTGACCGTCGGGAGCCAATTCCGGGACAACCGCTTCCTCGTCATCGCCGTGGATCAAAGCACGGCGGGCGCGACCGGTTGCTCGATCGACGGGCTGTTCCGCGTGCTGCAGGGGCTGGAGCCGCAGATCGGCGCGAGCCTCGTGGGCGGCGGCAAGGTCTTCTATCGCGACAGCCACGCCGAGGTGCAGAGCACGACGCGCGATCAGATCCCCGCGCTGGTGCAGTCCGGCGCGATCACCAAGGACACGGTCGTCTTCGACACGAGCCTCACCGATCTCGGGGCCTTCCGCGCCGGCTTCGAGAAGCGGGCCAAGGAAAGCTGGATCAAGCCGATGATGGGCGAGATCGCACAGTAACGGTGAACCGTGAACGGTGAACCGTGAACCGTAACGGCGTGAGCAGCCCGGTTCACGGGTTCACGATTACCTCAGCCATTCCTCCAGGTTCTCCGCGACGAACGCATCGTCGGTGAGATGCGGATAGGCGCGGCAGACACGATCGATCTCGTCCGCCTGGCCGGCGGATAGCGTCTCATTCGGGTCGAGGCACCAGGTGCCCCGCAGCAGCCCCTGACGTCGCAGGACCTCGTGGATGCCGGGAATGCAGCCCGCGAAGTCGTGGGCCGCGTCGAAGATCGCGCCATTGGCGTCGGTGAGGGCAGCGGCGTCCCGGAGCCAGGACCCGTCGAGCGTGGCGCCGCGAGCGCTCCGCACTCGCGCCAGGAGGTGGACGGCAGCGTGCGTCCATACTGCCCACTGGCCAAGCAGGCCGCCCACGATGCGCCGCGTCTCGTGGGCCACCGATCCGCCGGGAAAGGGCGTCAACAGGTCGACGAGGATGCTGTCGTCGTTGCCCGTGTACAGCGCGAGATCGTCGCGCCCGGAATCGGCGACCGCGCGCACGACGTCGAGCGTGCGATAGCGATTGAACGGCGCGATCTTGATCGCCCAGGTATTCGGGATCTCCGCGAAGGCGCGCCAGAAGGAATACGGCAACACGCGCCCGCCGACGGCGGGCTGAAGATAGAATCCGAACAGAGGCAGCACCTCAGCGACGGCGCGGCAGTGCCCGATCAACTCCGCGTCGCTCGCCGAATGCATGGCGCCGAGTCCCAGCAATACGACGTCGTAGCCGAGTGCTGCGGCGATTTCCGCCTCCTGCACGGCCTGGCCCGTGTCGCCGATGGCGCCGGCCACCAGCGCAAAGGGAGTGTCGCGGTCGGCGCGCGCTGCTCGCGCCGTCTCGGCCGCAAGCTCGAGCACCGGATGATAGAGGCCGTGACGTGGATCGCGGATGGTGAACTGCGTCGTGTGCACGCCGACGGCGATGCCACCCGCGCCGGCGTCGATGTAATAGCGGGTCAGGGCGCGCTGGTGCCGCTCGTCGAGCGTGCGGCGCGCCGTGAGCGCGAGCGGATGCGCGGGGATGACCTGACCCGCCCGAATGTGCGCATGCACGGCCGCAGCGTCAGAACTTTCCATCGCGCTTCTCGAATCCCGTCGGCTTGTCGAGCAGCGGTCCGCCGCGCGCGACCCAGTCGGCGACCCAATCCAGCAGCGTGTCGAGGGGGAGCAGTGTCCGATCGAGCAGCTCGCGCATGCGCGTGCTCCGGCTCAGGAGGGCGTCGGGCGATTCGGTGTCGGCAAAGATGGGCTCGACGCCGAGGCGCGACGCCAGCGCGCTCGCCAGGTCGGCCACGCGCAGCACGTCAGGGCCGGCCACGTTGACGATGTACGGCTCGGGCGCGGTGGCGTGTCCGAGCGCAGCCAAGGCGAAGGCATTGGCGTCGCCCTGCCAGATGACGTTGACGTAGCCCATGGCGAGACTCACCGGGCGTCGCGCCGCGAGGCGCACGGCGAGATCGGTGAGCACGCCATAGCGCAGGTCGTGCGCGTAGTTCAGTCGCACGATCGAAACGAGAGTGCCGTGGCGTGCGGAACCGGCGGCGAAGAGGCGTTCTCGCGCGAGACAGGAGAACGCGTACTCGCCCACGGGCGCGGGCTCGTCGGTCTCGACGGATCCGCCGCGCGCGGGCGGCGTGAGCGGGTACACGTTGCCGGTGGAGAAGGCCACGATGCGTGCTCCGGCATACCGCTCGGCCACGAAGGCCGGCACGCCGGCGTTCATCGCCCAGGTGGTGGCGGGACTGCCGGACGTGCCGAACTTCTGCCCCGCCATGAAGACGATGTTGGGGGCGTTCGGGAGCGCGGCCAGCGCGCGCGGGTCGCGCAGGTCGGCGCGCAGCGTATCCACGCCATGCGACTGGAGCGCGAGCTCGGCCGCATGGCTCGTCCAGCGGGACACGGCGATCACGCGGCGCCCCGGATCGGCGCGCTTCGCCATGCGTGCGAGCGACGGTCCCATCTTGCCGCCCGCGCCGAGCACGAGAAGGTCGCCGTGAATCCGCGCGAGCGTGGCGGCCAGCGCGTCGCCGGGGCGGGAGAGCGCGTCCTCGAGCTCCTCCTCCGAGCGCGGCGCGCGCCCGGCGTCCGTCATCCGGTTCGCGCCATCCCCGCCGGCGCGCCGGCGAGCTCGCCTGCGAGCTCGCGCTGCAGCACGTGACGCTCTGCGTCGATGATGGCGCGCGTGCGGTCGCGCAGCATGGCGACATCCTGGTTCGTCATGCCCGTGGTGGGGATCGGCGGCAGCACGCGTGCCTTGGCGCGGGCGCGCCGGAAGGCGAAGCTGTGCTTGGCCATGCAGTCGCGCGTGCCGGCCACGGCGATGGGCAGGATGGGCACCTGCGCTTCGATGGCGAGCTTGAAGGCGCCGTCCTTGAACGGCAGCAGGTCTTCGGTCTTCGAGCGTGTGCCCTCGGGAAAGATCATCACGCTGACCTTCCGGCCGAGTCGATCGCGGCACCCCTGCATGGCGCTCACGACACTCTCGCGCTTGCCGCGCTTGATCGGAATGTCCTTCGCCATGCGCATCATCCAGCCCATGACGGGAATCCTGAAGATCGTGTCCTTGGACAGCCACTTCATCTCCCACGGGAAGTGGCTGATGAGGAAGATGTCGGCGTACGACTCGTGATTCGAGACGGCGACGTACGGGTGGCGCGGGTCGGCGGGCGGGGTGCCGTCGGTCTCGAAGTGCCAGAGCGGGTTGAGCTTCGCCGCCGCCATCGCGAGCTGGCGGAAGGCGCGGCCGGCGTGATAGCGGCCACGGTCGAAGGGGGCGGTGACGAGCCAGACGGCCGCCACGTAGAAAAAGCCGAAGATCACGACGCCGACGGCGACGATCCAGGCCCAGGCGCTGAGGATGGGTTGCATGCGAAGCGGTTCGCGACCGCGCGATCGAACGTTGATGGAGGAGCGGTGCTCGGGCTAAGCCCGCGCGAAGTCGGGACGCCAGTCGCGGATCTCGCGCTTGATGGCGTCGGCGGTCGCAAGCTCACCACGCAGACATCGCTCCACCAGTCCAGTCAGCTCGCCATCTCCGGCGAACCGCAGCCCGATGAGGTGCTTCAGGCGCAGCTCGGGGATTCTCGCCCGCAGCTCAGGTGGCAGCGTGGCGGCGAGCCGGAGCCGCATCTCCAGCGCGATGATCCGGTTCTGCACGTAGAGGGTCGAGGCTCGGCTCGCGACCAATCCCGCCACCAGTCCCAGCGAGACGACGACCAGCCACGCATTCCACATGGACGGCCGCCGGATCGCGTGTCCCACCGCGACGGCGACGTTCGCGAGCAGGATGGGGAGGGCGAAGTAGTGGAAGAGCGGAAAATGGCGGCGATGCGTCGCATAGCTCTGCACGGGCGGCGAAACGACGCCGGATGTCACGATCGCGGGCATGGGCGCTCGGGAGTGTGGAGGTGAGACGTCAGCCGTCGAGGGCGCGCTGCGCGTGGCGCTTCACGCGCGCGAGCATCGCGTTCAGCCCCACCTCGCGGCCGGCCAGGCCGATCCCATCCATCATCTGCCGCACGAAATCACCGGGGATGGCGAGCGTCGTCTCGGGGGGCTGACCGTTGACGGCCGAGAAAAGGATGGAGAGGAACGCGGCGATGGTGGGCGATTGTCGAGGATCGAGATCG
>DASSIC010000370.1:0-5833 GCA_035692325.1 Gemmatimonadaceae bacterium
CTGGAACGACAGCAGCATCGTCGGTGGCTCGATGGCCGTCGTCAGCGACGCGAGCGTTGCCGTCGTGAGGCGTGCCGAGCGATCGAACGCGGACAGGGCGCGAAGCTCCCGCGACGCGAGCGCGAGCGCGCGTTCGGACCGCGCCGCTTCCTGCGCGTCCGACTGAAGCGTCGCCAGCGTTCGGCCGGCATGCCATTCGATGTAGCGCGCGCCGGCGATCGGCATGACCATGGCGCTCAGGATGCCGATCGCACATGCCAGAGCAGCGAACGCGAGACGGCGTCGCACCCTTCGCGTATCCGCCTCCGCGTGATGCGACGACTCCGGCCGATACGCGAGTGAGTGGCTCATGCCCGCCTTCGCGGCCAGCCACGCATCGGTGAATCGCGCCGGATCGGAGAGCGTACCGTCGACCACCGGCACTGGGGGAAGCATGGCTGGCTCTTCCACGCTCACCGTCGCACGCGGCACTCGCCGGTACGCGACGAGCTCGCGCACCTCGAACTCCGCCAGCCCGACGACCTCTCCATCGGGCCAATGAAGCGCACCGCTCTCGACCAGCGAGCCGGCGAGACCGACCGACGGCGCGGCCGCACGCAGCCGGATGTCGTGTCGCTCGCACGCCACCGCGATCGCCGTCACGACAACACTATCCAGCGCGCCTACCCATACGTCGCCATCCCGGCGGCGGGCCGCCGTGATCACCGGTGGCGCGCCGGTCTGCACGAAGTATCGCCCGGCGTCCTCTCGCACGATCGCGGTCAGCATGCGATCGCTCGCCCGCGGCGGCAGGTCGCCAACCCTGCGGAGGTGCATCGCGCTCGGTCCCACCGCGGCGACCGCCGACCGTCGCCGCCACCCAACCGTCGGCGCATCGGCAAGCAGCTCGGCGAGCGCAGCGCCCAACGGCAGGCTGTCGGACGTCGCGCGCTCACCGTGCCAGGCCAGCCGGCCACGCCGCAGCATCACCACACGTACTGACTCGGACGACACGCCGATCCCGATGTCGACGCTCATCTCAGTCGCGCTCGCCGAGGCGAAGAATCATCGTATCGGGACGCGCTTCCGGCGTCGCCTTCGTGATCAACCCGATCGCCAGTGGAGGGGTGATCGCCCGCTCCCAGCGCTCCACCCAGTGCCCACCGTCCGACGCCGAGGCCAGGTAGCGGAACGTCGTGGCGTCGAGGTGCCGTGCGACTTCCAGGCGTCCGGCCTCCCCGAGGTCTGCAACCACGGAGATGCCGTCGTCGTGCGGCTCCGAGACGAGCTTCACCTCGCATTGCTCCTGCCACCCGCCCGCCATGTCGCACCAGCTCGCGAATCGCGCCTGCTCGGGGGTACCGTCGAACCGAGCCGCCGAGTCGCTCGCGAGCCCACCGCGCAGAACAACCGAACGGAGCACATGCTCCGCGTTGGCCTCGGCGTCGGCACTCCGTGCCAGCGAGCGCACGCGCTCCGAGTGCAGCGACAGTCCATCGAGCAGCGCTCGCGCGCCCAGGATGACGACGGCTCCCACGACGAGCGCGACCATCACCTCGAGCAGCGTGAAGCCTGTACGTCTACGGGTGCGCATCGGCACCTCGCACATCCGCGGAATCTGGACGGTAAAGGCTCGTCCGTAGCAGCTCGCGTCGCCCGGTGCTGTCGCGCATGGTCACGCGATAGAGCGCGGTCCCCGCGCGCTGAACCTCGAGCACCCAGGCACCCTGATGCCGGCTCCCCAACCGCCGCTCGAGATCCTCCCGCGGCCACAGCGCGACGACGTCGAGAAATGCGCTTGCCGCGCGTGTCTCACGATCGGCGGCGCGGGCTCGCTCCGTCGCGCGGCCGGACTCGAGCGCCAGCGCCGTGAGCGAGGCGGCCGCGGCGCCGAGCAGAACGAGCGCGACGAGGACCTCGAGCAGTACGACGCCCCGCCGCGGATCAGCGGGCATCGCGCAGCTCTCCCGTGGTGACGTCCACACCGGTCGACGGCTCGCCGAGAACGCGACCGTCGGGCAACGCGCGCAGCACGTGCGTGCCTACGCTGTCGGTGATCGCGAGCTCCGTCGGCTGTCCCGTTCGAATGGCGTCGCGCCTTGCGCTGGCGATGCGCTGTGCAAGGGACGGCGAATGAACGCCGCTGTCTGCCCGCATGCTCACCGTGGTCATCCCGGCGATGAGCCCGAGGAGGGCGATCACGACGATCAGCTCGATGAGCGTCACCCCGGCGCGCGCGGCCCTCATGCGCCTGGCCTCACGCTGTAGAGGGCCTGGAGGAGCGCCGACGCCACGAGCGCCACGATGCCACCGAACACGATGATCAATAGTGGCTCGATGAGCCGCACCGCTCCACGCACCTGCCGAGTGACGCGATCGCGCTCCATGCGAGCGGCGTGCGCGAGCATGTCGGCGAGGCGTCCGCTCTCCTCGCCCGCCTGCGCGAGCCGCACCACGAGCTCGGTCGCCGCACCGTGCCGCGCGAGCGCGGCCGAGGTCCGCTCCCCCTGCTCGACCGACTTCCGCGCTTCCAGAATGCGCGCGTGAAGCTCGGCGTCGCCCGCGGCGCGCGCGGCGCCGGAGAGCGCGGGTGCGATGGCGACGCCGCTCGCCAGCAGGGCGGAGAGCGCCGTGCAGATGCGCGCCGAGGCGTCCGCCAGGCGAACCGCGCCGATGATTGGCACGCGCAGCAGCACTGCATGCCATTGCCGCCTTCCTTCCGCCGTGCTCACCCACGCGTACCACAGAACGCCGGTGACGATCGCCGCGAGTGTCGACGGAAGCCACGCCGCGCGCATCACGCCGGCCGCTCCGAGCACGATCCGTGTCGATGGAGGCAGCGACTGTCCGAGATCACCGAGAATCGTCGCGAAGCGCGGGATCACTACACCTACGAGGAGTACGACCGCCGCCGAGCCGGCGCCGGCGAGCAGCATCGGATAGGCGAGCGCACTGCGGACGGCGCTCCTCGTCGCGGCGGCCTCTTCGCACAGCGCCCCGGCGTGCCGGAGCGCGGCGATCAGACCGCTTCCCCGCTCGCCAGCGTTGATGATGCCGATCACCACTTCCGGTGGTGCGGCGCTCGACTCCGAGAGCGCGCCGGCGAGCGAGCGACCCTCGCGCACCGCCTGACGCACACCCGGCAGCAGCGCGCGCCAACGGGGCGACGCCAGCGTTTCGAGCGTCGCAAGCGCGCGCGCGAGTGGGAGTCCGGAATCCAGCAGGTCGGCGAGGATGCGCAGCGCGAGCGCGGTCTCGGCGATCGGCAGCGTGGATCGACCAGAGGCGAAGGTCGACTCGGCCGAGATGGCGATCGGGCGAAGACCGCCGGCGACCAGATCGGCCATCGCCGCGTCTCGGCTGCGGGCGCCGAGCCGACCGCTGCGCACGTGACCCTTCGCGTCGATGGCGCGATAACGGAAGGTCGTCGGCGACGTCTCGATCGTCGTGTTCACTGCTGCACCGGGCCGCCCCAGGATGTGACGTCGGCGTCTTCACCGCTGCCGCCGGGCTTTCCGTCGCGGCCGAGCGTGTAGAGGTCGAACGACTGCGGGTTCGCGCGGCCGGGGCTCACGTAGAGCCAGGGGCGTCCCCATGGGTCAGGGGTGACCAGCTTGCTGAGATACGGGCCGCGCCAGTTCCTCGGCGCGTCGCCGGAGGTGGGTGCCGCGTGCAGCGCATCGAGCCCCTGCTCCGTGGTCGGGAACTCGTCGTTGTCGAGGCGATACGAATTGAGCGCGAGCGCGTAGAGCTCCACCTGGCTCTTCGCCGCGCTCACCTTGGAGTCGCCCACGCTGCGAAACACCGATGGGCCCACCAGCGCGGCAAGGGTGGCGATGATCGCGATCACGACGAGCATCTCGATCAGGGTGAAGCCGCTCCTCCGTCGATCGTTGCGCCCGCGGTCAGCCCTGCGCGACACGCAGCACCTCCTCGACGGTGGTGAGGCCGGCGCGCACCTTCCGCCAGCCGTCGGCACGCAGCGGCTCCGAGCCCGCGGCGCTGGCCATCTCGCGCAGCCTGCTTCGCGGCGCGTTCTGCGTGATCGCGTCGCGCAGCTCGTCATCGACCACGACGAGCTCGAAGATTCCCAGTCGCCCGCGGAAGCCCGTTCCGCGACATGCGGCGCAGCCTGCGCCACGCTGCAGCGTCACCGCGCCGACCGGAGCGCCGGAGATCTGCGCGATGAGATCCGCCGATGGCTTGTACGTCGTGCGACAGCCGTCGCAGATCCGACGAACGAGACGCTGCGCGAGGATGCCCTCGAGCGTGGCGGCGACGAGATACTCCGGAACGCCGAGATCGAGCAGGCGAGGCACCGCGGCGATCGCGTCGTTGGTGTGGAGGGTCGACAGCACGAGGTGTCCCGTCATCGCGGCCTGCACGGCGATCTCCGCCGTCTCCGTGTCGCGCATCTCGCCGATCATGAGCACGTCGGGATCCTGCCGGAGGATCGAGCGCAGCGCGGCGCCGAAGGTCATCCCCGCTTGGCGATGCACCGGCACCTGGGTGATGCCGGGGAGCTGGTACTCGATCGGGTCCTCGACGGTGAGGATCTTCTCGCTGCCGTGGTCGCGCCGCATCAGGCAGCCGTAGAGCGTCGTCGTCTTGCCGCTACCGGTGGGGCCGGTGACGAGCATCATGCCGTGCGGGCGCGCGGCGAGGCGCGCGATGTTCGCGAGGAGTCGTTCGTCCATCCCCAACTCTTCCAGCGCCACCGGCTGTCCGCCGCGGTCGAGCAGGCGCAGCACCACACTCTCGCCGAACATCGTCGGCACGGTGGAGACGCGTAGATCGAGCTCGCGCGCGTCGAGGCGCACACGGATGCGACCATCCTGCGGCCGTCGACGCTCTGCGATGTCCAGTTCGGCGAGCAGCTTGATGCGCGACACGATCGCCTGCTGCATCTCGGCCGGCGGCTCCAGCGCCGCGGCGAGCACGCCGTCGATGCGCACGCGGGCCGAGAGGCCGTTGCGGGTTGCTTCGAGGTGGATGTCGGAGGCGCCGGCCTCGTAGGCGTCGCGCACGAGGAGGTTGACGTAGCGGACGACCGGTGCCTGCCGCGCGAGGTCGCGCACGTCGGCGGTGCCGCCGTCCTCCATTTGATCGGGCTCGCCCTGTTCGAGCTCGATGGAGCGGTCGGAGCGTGTGATCAGCCGTTCGACGAGCCGCTCGAGCTCCGCCGCGTCGACGTGCTCGGCGACGACGGCGCGGCGGTATGCGACGGCGATGTCGTCCAGTGCTTCACGGAGCGCGGCCGGTCCGACGCCGACGAGGACGGCGCCGTCGTCGGTGAAGCGCAGGGGGCAGCATTGATGATGCAGCAGGTACTCGCGGGAGAGGCCGTCAGCGAGTGCGAGTGGTGCGGGGGGAGGCGGTGTGGTCACGCCTCCGAGGAAGGCAAGCGGGGCGCCAAGCGGGTCGCACGAGCTAAGTGATTACGACATCGACGGTTGAACCAACCGAGCATCCATGCTCGCAATGCCAAAGAGCGTAGCTGCTACAGTGCAACCCCGTGGCAGGGCGTGGAACTGCTACACACGGCAGTCAATGGTGGATTTCTCCTTCCGGGCGCGCGCTGCGCGCCACCAGTCACGGCAGCGACCATTTTTTCGACTCGAACGGCCACACGCTCATGAACGATCCGTCGCAATGCTTCCCGATTCTACCATTGAAGAACCGAGTGTCCCAACCAGACTGGCGGCTCGGTTCAATGTTCTACCCGGGCATCCAGCCGGTGCTAATCGCGTCGACTAGGTATGGGTGATTCCAGATCTCGGCGATTGGAAGCATTCGCTCTTCTGCTGTCAGCTCCTCATCGCGGCGTACTATCCGTGTGCTGCCCTCGGTGATC
>DASSIC010000371.1:0-4660 GCA_035692325.1 Gemmatimonadaceae bacterium
CCGGCGGAGGCGATGCGCGTCGTGCAGGAGGTGGCGTGGGCGCTCGCGCACGCGCACGCCAACGGCGTCGTGCACCGCGACGTGAAGCCGGACAACATCCTGCTCGAAGCGGGGACGGGACGCGCGCTGGTCACCGACTTCGGCATCGCACATGGCGGCGATGGCGTAGTGTCGGACACCGATCCCGGGCGCATCATGGGCACCGCGCACTTCATGAGCCCGGAACAGGCTGCGAGCGGGCCGGTCGACGGACGGAGCGACATCTACTCGCTCGGCGTCGTCGGTTACGTGGCCGTGAGCGGGCGTCTTCCGTTCGATTCCTCCAACCTGCATGCCCTGATGGTGCGTCAGGCAACGGAGGCGCCGCCGAGCGTCATGAGCGCCGCGCCGGGACTGCCACCGGCGCTCGGCGCAGCGATCGACCGTTGTCTCGCGCGCGATCCCGCCGCCCGATTCACCGATGGAGAGGCGCTGGCGGAGGCACTGGCGCCCGCTGCCGATTCGCGTCCAGCTCTTCCGGCGACGCTGCGCGCGTGGCTCGGCGCGCGGAATCCGCTGCTCGTCCCATACCTGGGCTGGTCCACAGGCTTCAGCGTGCTCACTCTGGGCAACGTGTTCGCCAACGCCACCGGCAATCCCGGCTCGAGCTGGGGCGATGTAGCGCTGCTCGCCACGCTCGCCTCGCTGCCGATCTTTCCCGTCGTCGGGTTCCACCTCAACCAGGCGCGGCGGCAATTTCGCGCCGGCCATTCTCTGGCCGACCTTCGCTCCGTCCTCGAGGTCGCGCGGCGCGAGCAGGCGGAGACGGAGGCACTCACGCGGGAGGACGGCGAGAGCGCGCCCCGCCGGCTGTTGCGGCAAGCCACGATTGGCTCGGCGACCTGGCTCGCTGTCACCTTCGGGCTGCTGCTGCAGGGAACGATTCACGAAAACGTGACGCCGATCGCCTGGATCTTCGCGCCCATCCTGGTGACGATGCTGCTCGGCGCCGTGAGCAACGCGCTCGACATCCAGTTCATCCCGAACGTGATCCGCGACTGGTGGCAGACGGGGATTCGCGAGCGCCTCTGGAACAGTCGAGCGGGGGAATGGCTCGCGCGGCGGCTGGGCGCTCCGGAGCGCTCGCGCGCCGTCGGCGGCGGGGTGTTCCGCCCGACCGAGTCCGCGCTGGGCGTGGCCGCGTCGGAGCTCTTCGCGGCGCTACCGAGCGTGCACCGTGCACAGCTCGCGGAGCTGCCGGCGACGGTCGCCGCGCTCGAGCAGCGTGCGGCCGCGGCGCGTGCGGAGCTGGAGGCGGTCGCGGCGCTGGCTCCTGCTGGCGACGAGGGGGGCGCCGTGCTCGCGACGCGGCGGGAAAGGGCCGCCGCGCATCTTGCCTCGAGCGTAGCGGCGCTCGAGGGGATCCGCCTGGACCTCCTTCGGCTCCACGCGGGCGCCAGCGACCTCGCGCCGCTCACGACACTGATCGACGCCGCCCGAGAGATGGGGGACGACATCGCCCGCTTGGCCGACGCTCAGCGCGAGCTGAACGGCCCGTCACCGAGCCTGCGCCGCGTCGTGACTCCGGTGTAAGCTGAACGGCAAACCGCTTGATCGCGGATCAACGCGGATCTGAGCAGCCGCGGATTGCTCGTCTACGCGGCGGTCTCGCCGAGGTAGCGCAGCGCACTGCGCACCGCACCGCGCGCGGCATCGACTTCGGCGCCGTGCACCTGCGCGCCGGGCACCGCGCTCTTGAGCCGATGCTCGAGGCGCTTGCGCAGCGTGCTGCTGCGCTTGAGCATGCCGCCACTGAACGCCACCGGCGTCGCGGCGCGTTCGTCGCCGAACAGCTGACGCGCCAGGGCACGGACGTGCAGCACGAGCTCCTCGACGGCGAGGCTGATCAGCGCGTTGGCGCGAAGATCGCCCGCGTCCGCCACACTGCTCACCACGGGAGCGAGCGTCGCGAGCTGCGCCGGAGTGGCCTGCGCCGCCCACGCAATGAGCTCGCGCGGCTCGTTGACCTGCGCGGCGGTGAGCACGGCGCCCATGAGCGCCGTCTCCGGCTCGCGACCGTCGGCTGCCGCGGTGACCACACTCAGCGCACGACGGCCCACCCACGCGCCGCTCCCTTCGTCGCCGCACACCGATCCCCAGCCGCCGCATCGCGCGACCGCGCCCGACGGACCGCGACCGAATGCCACCGACCCGGTGCCGCTGATGAGCAGGATGCCCGGGCCGTCCCCGAAGGCGTCGTCGAGCGCGATCGAGAAATCGGGATGCACGACGATCTCCTCCGCCAGCTCGCGGCCCACCAGCGCCTGCCAGAGCGCCTGACGCTCCTGCTCGCGCGCGACGCCGGCGACGCCGATGCACACGACCTTCGGGACGACGTGCGTCATCTCGCACGACGCCAGGGCGTCGCGCACGGTCGCGGCGATCACCTCCGCCGACGCCTCCGCCTGGCCGGGCTTCACGCCACTCGCCGGACCGACGACCTCGCCCAGCTGCGTGCCATGCTCGTCGGCGACGATCGCGCGCGTCTTGGAGCCTCCGCCGTCGACACCGATCACGATGAAGGTCATGCGGCGCGCGCGGGTGCGTCGGTGGACAGCGAGGTCATGGCGTCGTACGGCGGCATGGGATGCGTGAGAGACGACAGAATGCCCACGAGGAGCGTGATCGAGGTGCCGATCAGGACGTACCAGGGCCAGGCGATCCGGCCGAAGGGAGCGAGGGTGCCGGCGAGCGAGGGATACCACGCCGAGATGGGGCCGGCGAACACGATGAACGCCATGGTGGCGATGGCGATCGACATGCCGAGGATGGCGTCGCGCTGGATCGCGCGTCGCCAGAAGATACCGAGGAAGAAGCCGCCGAGCAGCCCGCCATAGGTGAACGAGGCAATGCCGAGCGCGATCACGACGACCGGGGTCTTGGTATCCTGCGGAAAGAGCAGGGCGCCGAGCGTCAGCACGCAGCCCCAGACCAGCGCGAAGCGACGTCCCATCTTGAGCGTGTTCGCGTCGTCCGGCGTGCGCTTGGTGAGCGGCAGGTAGATGTCGTGCGTGGTGGCGGCCGCGAGCGAGTTGATCGCTCCCGAGTGGGTGCTCATCGTCGCCGCGACGATCGCCGCCACGATGAGGCCGACGAGCCCCGGCGGCATGTGCTCGAGGATGAACGTCGGGAAGATCTGGTCGGTGGCCGGGAAGAGCTGTCCGTGATAGAACGCCCACAGCCCGAGGCCGATCGCGAGGAAGAGGAAGAACTGGCAGAACACGACGAACCCCGACCCGATGATCGCGCGCTGCGCATCCTTGAGCGACCGCGACGACATGAGCCGCTGCACGATGAGCTGGTCGGTGCCGTGCGAGGCCATGGCGAGGAAGGCGCCGCCGATGAGTCCCGCCCACACCGTGTGCGGCCGGTCGAGCCCGGGATAGAAGTCGAGCATCTTCGTCTTGCCGGCGGCCGACGCCGAGCTCCAGATCTCCGACCACCCCCCGGGGACGAGGTGCCCGAGGATGAGCACCGCGCCGATGCCGCCGCTGATGTAGATGCCCGCCTGCAGCAGCTCGGTCCACACCACCGCCTTCATGCCGCCCTTGTAGGTGTAGATCACGGTGAGAAAGCCGAGGATCAGCACCGCCGCCGGCATGACGAGCGACTTGTTGGTGATCGACGGGCTGATGATCAGCGCCACCGGGATGGCGGTCGCGAAGACGCGCACCGAATCGGCCAGTGCGCGTGTGATCATGAACACGATCGAGGTGAAGCGTCGCGTGGCGAGCCCGAATCGCTTCTCGAGCAGGGCGTACGCCGTGACCAGGTTGCCCTGGAAGTAGCGCGGCAGGAGCACCCCGGCGACGACGAAGCGGCCGATGATGTAGCCCGCCACGACCTGAAGAAAGCCGAGATCGCCGAAGCCGGGCTTGTTGCCGTACGACAGGCCCGGTGTGCTGATGAACGTCAGGGCACTGGTCTCGCTGGCGACGATCGAGAACATGACGGCCCACCACGGGATCGCGCGGTCGGCGACGAAATAGTCCTTCGCGTCCTTCTGCTTGCGCCCGACGTACAGCCCGAGCGTGAGAGTGCCAGCGAGGTACGCGACGAGAACGATCGCGTCGATCGTGGTGAACCGGGTCATGTGCCTCCCCTATTCGACGACGTAGGCTTCCATGGCGAAGTATTCGGCCAATCCCAAACGGTCGAGCAGCGCGGCGGTGTCCTTGTTCCGGGCGTCGACGCGCTGCCAGAACTCGCGGTCGTCCTGGCCGGGGAAGGGCGCCGAGTCCTTCTGCGACTGGTGCTTGAAGATCGCCTGGATCTTCAGCCGCAGCTCCTCCTGCGACATCGGCACGAGCCAGGTGGCGTCGGTGACGTCCCACTCCTGCCACGCGCCGCGGTAGAGCCAGACCTCCGGCCGCGGGAAGGTGAGCTCGCGCAGCGCGAGGTCGATCGCTTCCTTGCACATCCGGTGCGTGCCGTGCGGATCCGAGAGGTCGCCGGCCACGAAGATGATCTCCGGCTGGAACTCGTTGAGCAGATCGCGCACGATCGCGACGTCGGCCGGACCGATCGGATCCTTCTTCACCTTGCCCGTCTGGTAGAACGGCAGGTTGAGGAAGCGCGCGTTCTCCTTGGTGAGACCCATCACCTCGATCCCCGCCACCGC
>DASSIC010000372.1:0-5376 GCA_035692325.1 Gemmatimonadaceae bacterium
GGCGGCATCGATACCGAAGCGGATCTGGAGCGGGCGAATCGAGAGTGGATGTCCTTCTCACCGAGCGAGAGCTGATGCAGACGACGACGCGACAGCACACGACCAAGTTCATCTTCGTCACCGGCGGCGTCGTCTCGTCGCTCGGCAAGGGGATCGCCGCGGCGTCGCTCGCCCGCCTCCTCGTGGAGCGCGGCCTGCGCGTCACGATGATGAAGTTCGACCCCTACCTGAACGTCGATCCCGGCACGATGTCGCCCTTCCAGCACGGCGAAGTGTTCGTCACCGACGACGGCGCGGAGACCGATCTCGACCTCGGCCACTACGAGCGATTCATCGATCGCTCGCTCTCCCAGGCGAACAACGTCACCACGGGCCGGATCTACCTCAACGTCATCACGAAGGAACGGCGCGGCGAGTATCTCGGCTCCACGGTGCAGGTCATTCCGCACATCACCGACGAGATCAAGAGCGCCATCCGCCGCATGGCGCCGGAAAACGACGTCGTCGTCGTCGAGATCGGCGGCACCGTCGGCGATATCGAGTCGCAGCCCTTCCTCGAGGCCATCCGCCAGTTCCGCCACGACGTCGGTCGCGAGAACGCGATCTTCGTGCACCTCACGCTCATCCCGTTCATCGCCGCCGCGGGCGAGCTCAAGACGAAGCCCACCCAGCACTCCGTGCGTGAGTTGATGGAGATCGGGATCCAGCCCGACTTCCTCATCGTGCGCACCGAGCGCCCCGTGCCGGACGACGTGAAGCGCAAGATCGCCCTCTTCTGCAACGTCGACTACGGCGCGGTGATCGAGTCCCCCGACGTGAAGTCGATCTACCAGATCCCGCTGTCCTTTCGCGATCAGGGCTTCGACGAGAAGGTGATCCAGCGGTTCGGCATCGAGCGCCCCGCCACCGACCTCGCGCCCTGGCGCGAGATGGTGCAGCGCATCGTCGCGCCGCATGAGCGGGTCCGCATCGCCGTCGTCGGCAAGTACACGGACTTCGTGGACAGCTACAAGAGCGTGCAGGAAGCGCTCATCCACGGCGGCATCGCCAACGACGTCGGCGTCGACATCAGCTGGACGTCGAGCGACAGCTTCACCGACGCCGCCGCGGCGCGCACCATTCTCTCGCAGCACGACGGCCTCCTCGTGCCCGGCGGCTTCGGCGTCCGCGGGGTGGAGGGGATGGTCGAGGCCATTCGCTGCGCCCGCACCGAAGGCGTCCCGTTCTTCGGCATCTGCCTCGGCATGCAGACGGCCATCATCGAGTTCGCCCGGAACGTCTGCGGGCTGGACGACAGCCATTCCTCCGAGTTCGCGCCCGAGTGCAGCGATCCCGTCATCTCGCTCATGGAGTCGCAGCAGCACGTGACGGACATGGGCGGCACCATGCGGCTCGGCGCCTATCCCTGCCGTCTCGCGCGCGGGTCGCGCGCAGCCGAAGTGTATGGCGTCGCCGAGGTGAGCGAGCGGCATCGCCACCGGTACGAGGTGTCGAACGCCTATCGCGATCTGTTCGTGCAGCATGGGCTGCGGTTGAGCGGCCTGTCGCCCGACGGTCAGCTCGTCGAAGTGGTCGAGCTACCCTCGCATCCCTGGTTCATCGGCTGCCAGTTCCACCCGGAGCTCCAGTCGCGTCCCACGCGGCCGCATCCGCTGTTCGCCGGGTTCGTTGCCGCCGCGGCGGCCGCCAAGCGACGGCACTCGGGGAAGGGCGCCGCGCCGCTCGCGGCGGCGCGCGGCTGATGACCCGTCTCTTCCGCCGGGACGCGCTCTTCCTCATCGCCGGCCCCTGCCAGCTCGAGGACGACGCCCTCAACCTGCACGTCGCCGAGCATCTCGCTCGGCTCGCGTCGCGGGTGCCTGGCGGCATCATCTACAAGGCCAGCTTCGACAAGGCCAATCGCTCGAACCCCGGCGCCACGCGCGGCCTCGGGCTCGAGAAGGGGCTCGCCGCTCTCGATCGGGTGCGGCGTGCATCGGGACTGCCGGTCCTCACCGACGTGCATCTTCCCGATCAGTGCGCGCCCGCGGCCCAGGTCGTGGACGTGCTCCAGATCCCGGCCTTTCTCTCTCGCCAGACCGACCTGCTCATGGCAGCGGGCGCGACGGGCAAGCCGGTGAACGTGAAGAAGGGGCAGTGGATGCACCCCGAGGGGATGCGCGGTGCGGTGCAGAAGGTCCGCGCCGGCTTCACCGAAGCGGGACACACTGGTGCACTCGAAGTCGCAGCCACCGAGCGCGGCACCTTCTTCGGGTACGGCGATCTCGTCGTCGACTTCCGCTCCTTTCCGCGCATGCGCGCCGCCTGTGACGCGCCGGTGATCTTCGACGCCACGCACAGCGTGCAGCAGCCTGGTCGAGGCGAAGGCGGCACGAGTGGCGGCGCCCGCGAGTTCATTCCGCCGCTCACGCTCGCCGCCTGCGCCGTCGGCGTGGACGGGCTGTTCATGGAGACGCATCCCGATCCGGCGCGTGCGCCGAGCGACGGACCGAACATGATGCCGCTGGCGCAGCTGGACGATCTGATCCTGCGTGCCGTCGACATCTGGGAGCGGGCCCGCGCATGATCCATCCCACCCTGGCGCGCTCCATTCGCCTCGTCGCGCTCGACGTCGACGGCGTGCTCACCGATGGCGGGATCTATCTGGGTGCCGCGGACGGCAAGCCGGTGGAGCTCAAGCGCTACGAGATCCAGGACGGGCTGGGCATCCATCTGCTGCAGCGCGCCGGCGTGCGCGTCGCGATCGTCACCGGACGGGTCTCGGAGAGTGTGCGCCTTCGCGCCGCCGAGCTGGGCGTGGAGGATGTCGCGCAGGATCCACAGGCGCAGAAGCTCCCCGCCTTCCTGTCCATCCTGGATCGCCACGGCATCGCCCCGTCGGAGGCTGCGTTCGTCGGTGACGACTTCCCCGATCTCGCGGTGCTGCGGCTCGTCGGCTTGCCAGTGGCGGTGGCCAACGCCGTGCCGGAGATCAAGGCGGCCTGCATGGTCACCTTGTCGCGCAGCGGGGGCGCCGGTGCGGTGCGCGAGTTCGTGGAGCTGCTGCTCAAGGCGCGCGGCGACTGGGAGTCCGTCACCGGGCAATACGTCACCGAACGATCGCTCCCCCTCGCGGAGCTCGATCGATGACCCCCGAGCAGATCATCGAGCGCGGGCGGCGAGTGGTGCGTCTCGAGCGTGATGCGCTGGCCACGGTGGAGGAGCGCCTCGACGCGACCTTCGCCGCGGCTGTGACGATGATCGCGCAGTCACGAGGCCGCGTGATCGTCGCCGGTGTCGGGAAGTCGGGGTTGATCGGCCGCAAGATCGCCGCGACGCTCACGTCCACCGGCACGCCCGCGCTCTTCCTGCATCCGGTCGAGAGCGCGCACGGAGATCTGGGGATCGTTGGCTCGGAGGACGTGGCGATACTTCTCTCCAAGTCCGGTGAGTCGGACGAGTTGCTCGTGCTGCTCGAACATCTCCAGGGGCTGGGGGTACGGACGATCGCCATCACCGGCGACCGCGGCTCCGGTCTCGCGCGGCTCTGCGACGTCGCCCTCGATGCCTGGGTCCGCGAAGAGGCGTGCCCGCACGATCTCGCGCCCACGACGAGCACGACGGCCGCCCTCGCCATTGGTGACGCCCTCGCTGTCGCGCTGCTCGAGCACAAGGGATTCCGCCGCGAGGACTTCGCGCGACTGCATCCGGGCGGCGCGCTCGGGCGGAGGCTGGTCACGCTCGTGGACGAAGTGATGCTGACCGATCCTCTCCCGGTGCTCGCGCCCGGCTCCCGCCTGCGCGACGCGATCGTCGTGCTCGCCGAGCAGCGGGGCATCGTCATCGTCGCCGACGGTGACCGCCGGCTGCACGGGGTGCTCACCGCGGGCGACCTGACCCGCCTCATGGAGAAGGAGGCGGATGTGCTCGCGCTGCCGGTGGAGCGCATCATGACCCGGTCGCCGCGGAGCGCCCGCGCGGGCGAGCTCGCGAGCGCCGTGGCGTACCGGATGGAGACACACGGGATCATGGCGATGCCGGTGCTGGACGATGACGATCGCCTTACTGGCGTCGTGCATCTGCACGACCTGCTGCGCGCGAGGGTCGCCTGATGCGCCGCGCCCTGGTGCTGCTCGCAATTGCGTCGCTGACCGTCGCCGGTTGCTCCGAGCAGGGACATGCGCCGCCGGTGAAGAGCGGCACGTCCATGGCCGACAGCGCCGAGCAGGTGATGCTCAACGTGCGCTCGCTGCTCACCGACAAGGGGATCCAGCGCGGCGAGATGTTCGCCGACTCCGCGTACATCTTCGACGACAACACGCGGTTCGAGCTGCGCAAGGTGCGTGCGACCTTCAACACGAGCACGGGCGTGAAGGACGGCACGATGAGCGGGGATCGCGGGCGCTACAATCTCCGCGAGCAGGTGCTGGAGGGGTATGGCAACGTCGTGATCACGACCAATGATGGGAAGCGACTGACGTCGCCACATGTGCGGTACAGCCAGGCGATGAATCAGGTGTCGAGCGACAGCGCGTTCACGATGGTGGAGGCAGGTCGCACACTCTCGGGCGTGGGCTTTCGCTCTGACCCACAGCTCAACAACGTCGTCGTGCTCAAGGGCGCACGCGGCCGCGGAAGCTTCACCCTGCCGGGGCAGTGACCGTGCGACGCCTCGCCATCCTTCTGCTCTCCGCACTGCTCCCGGACGCGGCGCTGGCCCAGGGTGTGCCCGCGCCGACGGGTCGCTGTATCCTGCAGTTCGCGTCCGATCATGCTCTGACTGCGCCGAAGCTGGCGAGCGGGCAGCGCAACGCCTTCACGGGTGGCAACGTCGTGGCGCGCTGTCCGGCCCAAAACCTCGTGCTGCGGTCCGACAGCCTCGAGTCGTACGGTGATGAGGGACGCGTCGTGTTCATCGGCCACGCCGACTACGCCGAACCTCGCTTGAAGCTGAAGGCCGAAGTCATCACGTACTACCAGCGTGACGAGCGTGTGCTCGCCGTGCAGAACGTCGTCGCCACGCTGCCATCGGGATCCACGCTTCGCGGGCCGCAGGTGGAATTCCTGCGCGCCGTGCCGCGCGTGCGCCAGCAGTCCGCGACCGCCACCGGCCGGCCCACCGTCAGCCTCGTCGAGCGCGACGCCCAGGGCAAGCCGCAGCCGCCGGTGCAGGTCACCGGCGCCAACATCTACCTCCAGGGCGACAGTCTCGTGTCCGCCGTCGGCAACGTCGTCGTCGTGCGCCCCGAGCTCACGGCCACCGGCGATTCGCTCTACGCCAACAGCGGGAGCGGCCTGCTGCGCCTCATGCGCGAGCCGAAGATCACCGGCACCAAGGGGCGCCCGTTCACCCTCGCCGGCACGACGATCGATCTCCTCTCGCGGAAGCGCAAGCTG